>JANOQU010000494.1:0-7375 GCA_031422355.1 Actinomycetes bacterium | reverse complement strand
CGGCGCTGTGTTTGCGTACCCGTTGCTGGCAAGCGGGGCCAATGTTGGGGTCCTGACCCTATATCAGCAGGCCGAGGGCGATTTGAGCGGGGCCCAGCATGACGACAGCCTTGCGATTAGCCGTGTGTTGACCCAGACGGTGCTGAGTTTGCAGGACACGGTGCCAGCGGGCAGCCTCGCAGCCGAGCTTGATGTCGTTGTGGCGTATCGGGCCGAGATCTATCAGGCGTCGGGGATGGTTGCTGTGCAGTTGCAGATCCCTCCCGCCGAAGCGTTGCTGAGGATCCGCGGCCACGCGTTCGCTCATGACATTCCCGTGAGTGCAGTCGCAGCTGACATCGTGGCCCGTCGCCTACGCCTGGCTGATGACCGATCCGACGTTAACGAGAAGGAGTGAGACATGTCTGATGATGTACAACGAAGCCTGACCCGTCAGGCGCTGACCGCTACTGCGTTCGTTGAATTGGTCGACACTCTGGTCGGCGATTTCGATGTGATCGACGTGTTGACTGGTTTGACCGGTCGCTGTGTCGAGTTGCTCGGCGCAGCCGCAGCCGGAGTGTTGCTCGCCGATCCGGACGGGACGCTTCGCGTGATCGGCTCATCAACCGAGCAGATCCAATTGTTGGAACTTTTCCAAGTGCAAAACGAACAGGGTCCGTGTCTGGACGCGTACACGACCGGCAAGGTCGTCATCTATGCGGACATGACCACTTCGCCCTGGCCGAAATTTGCAGCTGAAAGTATCGCAGCAGGTTTCCCGTCGGTGTGCGCGATCCCTCTCCGACTTAAGAACGCTGTCCTGGGTTGCCTGAACCTGTTCATGTCCGAACCTGTCGCTCTGTCGGACTCCGACGTCGTCATCGCGCGGGCCCTTGCAGATGTGGCCAGCATCGCAATCCTGCAGGACCAGGCGACCCGAGACTCAGCAATCCGCGAAGGCCATTTGCAATACGCGTTGCAAAGTCGGATCTCAATCGAGCAGGCGAAGGGGATGATCTCACAACGCAACGACCTTGACATGGACGCAGCGTTTCGTCAGTTACGTGACCACGCCCGGAACAACAACATCCGGTTGAGCGACGTTGCTGAAGCCATCACAACGGGCGCCCTGTCGGTCGATGCACTCACCCAGCCACACCCTCCCTAGGTCGGCCACGAACGCTGAACCCGTTCGGTCCCCGAATAGCCACACAACCGCCAGGGAATCAACTCCCCCGTCACCCGACTGGTGCGGGACGCATTCGAGTAGCGAGCACGTAACGACATTCGGTGGGCTAAACTGGGGGCGTTGTCGTTGACGACGCGGTCCAGACCATGCCGTGCAATCCATCTTTTTGGAAGGGCCGCATGCGTCAGGACTCGTCCCGAACTCGCTGGAATGTTCGATGAACGTCGAACGCGCAACACGACTAGCGGTCGCGTTCGCCAGCGCAATTACGGGGGCACCCCCGGCGCGGCTGTGTACCGTGTGCGCTGAGTTCATCAAGGTCACCGCTGCTGGAATCACGATCATGGGCGGCGATAACGCCGGACCGATCTGCGTCTCAAGCCCACAGGTCAGAGCATTAGAAGATCTCCAGTTCACGATCGGGCAAGGCCCATGTCGCGACGCGTTCCACCACGGCGCACCAGTCCACGCAGCGAGACTCGACGAAGCAGCCAGTGACCGCTGGCCACCCTTCGTCGACCTTGCCCAAGCATCTGGTATCGGCGCCGTCTTTGCTTACCCCTTGGTGTCCAAGGGCGCCAGGATCGGCGTGCTCACCCTCTACCACCATGACGAAGGCGAATTGACACAGGACCAACACGACGACAGCCTCGCTCTCGGCGAGATTGTCACCGAAACACTGCTGAGCCTTCAAGACGCTGCGCCGGCCGGCACGCTCGGTGCCGGGCTCGACGACGCTGTTACCTACCGGGCCGAGACCTACCAGGCGTCCGGCATGATCGCCATCCAATTGCAGATCCCCGCATCCGAGGCCCTGCTTCGGATCCGCGCCCACGCATTCTCCAACGACCGCACCCTCAACGCCGTCGCAGCCGACATCGTCGCCCGACGGCTCCGCCTCGACGACGACCGCGGCCAACCCGAAGAGAGGAACTGACCAGTGTCCGACCACCCACAAAATCACGCTCCTGAGCGCCCCTTCGACACCGGGAATACATTCGTCGAGATCCTCCACACCCTCGTCAACGACTTCGACGTCATCGAAGTTCTCACCCAACTGACTTCGCGCTGCGTTGAACTGTTGAACGTCAACGCAGCGGGCATCCTGCTTGCCGACGCAACCGGCCACCTGCGCATTGTCGGCGCATCAAGCGAACAAATCCGTCTACTCGAGCTCTTTCAATTACAAAACGAGCAAGGTCCGTGTCTGGACTGTTACACCACCGGCGAAACCGTCGCCGCTCCCGACTTGAACAGACCCACACCCTGGCCAAAATTTGCTACCGCAAGCGTTAATGCTGGCTATCTCTCAGTTTACGCGATCCCCCTCCACCACAACCGCGTCACCCTCGGCTGCCTCAACCTGTTCAAAGCCGACGCCAAACCTCTCGCACCTAGCGACATTGGTCTCGCCCGAGCGCTGGCTGACGTGGCCAGCGTCGCCATCGTCCAAAGTCACGCAAATCAGCAAACCAACGACCGCGACGGCCGCTTAAACCACGCTCTCGCCAGCCGCATCACCATCGAGCAAGCCAAAGGCATGATCGCAGAACACTTTGCCGTCGACGTCCACGAAGCATTCGAGATGCTGCGTTCGCACGCCCACTACAACAACCGCAGCCTTACCGGCACCGCCGACCATCTCGTCGACGGCACCATCAACATCGATGCAGTTCGACGACGGACACAAACGCAGGAGACCTTCGAGCTCGCGTGGGAAACAGTCATTGAAGAACGTAAGCGAATCGTGCGAATCGGGGGCGAACTCGACCTCGCCACCCGCGAAGCATGCCTCAACATATGCGTCTCGGGTGGCAGCGACACAGTGGAAGTGGACATTTCCTCGATCACGTTCATGGACTGCAGCGGCTACGGCGCACTCGTCGCGGCACAACTAGCGCTCGCCCAGCAAGGCCGATCACTGACTATCAGCCACGCAACCAGCCAACCAGCACACCTCCTCAAGCTACTCGCCGAGTACGAAGACGACGACCCGAGCCTGCTTCAGAGCGGCCTACACGGGGACACGAGCCCCGTTCGCGACGGTGCTGCCGATCGGCCCACACGCTTCAGAGTCACCGCCCGGTCCATACGCCAATCCCTCACCCGTCTCAACCCACTGCAGTCGAGCCGCCTCACCGTCACCAGGTCATCCGACATGGACCGGAAGCCGCAACGAGGCACAATCATCCAGATTCAGCCGCCAACAAAATCACATTCTGAAACCACCTTGGGTCACCAAACCAACGATCTGCCACCCAAACTCTAAAGCCGCGAGCCAGCAGCGACCCTTCGAATGGCAAACAGACGCATCCCACGCATAGCACTTCTGGGTTGGACGCCAGTGCACCCTTGAGGTACGGTCCGCAGTGCAGCGACCGGCTGCATTGCTGCGCCACTCCAGACCCTGGTTGCGCTCCTCACCGGAGGCACCCATGCGGATTACCGAAAACCTTGAGCTGCCCAAGGTCTCGATGGCTTCAGCGCTTATCGACCAGCCATTGCGGTCTCGCTTGGTCGACGTTCGCTGTGCCGGCGTCGCTTCGATCGTTGATCATCGGCGACGCAGACTGCAACCCGCACAGTTACGTCTTGTGCTGAGATGGTGACTTCGTCTGACCGGACAGTCGCCGTCTACGGGGCCGGTATCGCTGGACTGAGCGCCGCCCACGAGCTCAGCCGCCGTGGCTGGTCAGTCTCTGTCTATGAATCCACCGGCGAAGCCGGCGGCTTCTTTCGATCCGCCCGACGCTCGGGCGATCAACACATGCCATCGGAGTACTCCTGGCATGGGATGGGCCCCTGGTACCACAACGTGTTCGATCTGATGCAACAGATCCCCTTCGACGCCGACGGCAGCGTCTACGACCGCGCCCTGTCGCGCCCAATCGACTTCGGCGTCGCCCCCGACACCGGGACCGCCGAGTTCGACGACCGTTCCGACCGGCTGATCAATGTCCAACGCATGTTCCGAATGACCCGACGCGACCAATTCTGGTGGACGCGTCTCATGCTCAAAGAATGGACATCCAACCGACGAAGCATTGAGCACTACGCAACACTCAACGCCGCCACCCAGTGGCGCAAGCGACTAACCGCCGAGGCCTCAGCGACGTGGTCCGCGTGCTTCGGACCGTGGATCGGATCCGACTGGACTCGCGTCTCCTTGCACCAAGCCGGACAGTTCTTCCTGAAACAGCTCACCTCGCAACCATCACACCCCCATCGCGCCGACACCGAAGGCCCGGCATGGGAACACGGGGCGCGGTCAGGATGGTTGCTGCTACGCGGCCCAAGCAGCGAGTTCTGGTTCGATCACTGGATACAACACCTGACCTCCACCGGCGTGACCTTCCACTGGGGACAGCCGTTGCACCACTTCGACTTCGATGGCACCACCATCACCTCAGCCCACCTCGAATCGGGCGAACGAATCACCGCCGACCTCCATGTCTTCGCGACGAACCCGTTCTCCGCAGTCAAGATTCTCGAACGAACACCGACCTTGGCCCGACTCGATCAACTCTGCCTAATCAAACCCTTGACCGCCGACGGCCCACACGTCCAGGTGTCGTTCCGGATCGCATTCAGCGAACACATCAGATGGCCACGCAAACGATGCGCTGTCGTTGTCTCCGACTCCGAGTTCGATCTGACCATCTTCGCTGAAGAACAAGCGTGGGAGACCGCCGTTGACCTCGGCGACGGTGTCGCTTCGCTATGGACCGGCACATCCTGCGTGGCCAATGTCCCCGGCCGCGTCCACGGACTAGCGGTCGAGTGCTGCACGAAAGAGCAGTTCATCGACGAAGTCCAAGCACAACTGCTGCGCTGCGAATCAATCGACACTCTCATCCGCAAAGCAAACCACGGTCGAGGCTTGGCATCGTTCCCGATCATCCGTGTCGAGGTCTGGCACGAATGGATCTTCTCGCCTGACGGCATCAGCGGAGGCGAACCGAAATGGGTCAACTCCACGCGTACCCAACAGTTCCAGCCGACCCAGGCCACCCCGGTAAGCAACCTTGTCCTTGCTGGAGCACACACACGCACCGCGGCCGACGTGTGGAGCATCGAAGCAGCCGTCGAAAGCGGACGACGCGCCGCACAACTCGTCGAACGTGACGTCACAGTCATCGAACAGCACAAACCGATCTGGCTGCGCCGACTCGCCCGGATCGACGATCAGCTCTACCGCATTCGCGCACCCCAGCTCCTCGACCTACTCGCGGTGATCATTCCTGCAGGACTGGTGGCGCTCATCGCGCATCTCCACCCCCGTCGGCGATCACCATGAGCCACGCAGCGTTCGATCAACAAGACACGCTGAACGCTGACCAGATCCTTCGCTGCCCGACAGGAGATCGCATCGCGTCAGCATGTAGCGGTCATGGCAAGCCTTTCATCGACCCATTACGGCCTCGACGGACACCCCATACGAAGAATTACGAACAATTACGAACGGATCAAGAAAGAGAACCACGAGGACTTGAGTGAAGCTCCTATTTGTGTCAAGGGGTGTTTTGGATCCAGTTGCGGATTTCTTCGAGGCGTCGGGTGTCGTGGAGGAGGCCGCGTTCGAGTCGGGAGATCTGGATCGCGCAGGTGGAGAATTGTTCGGCCACGACGGCGAGACTGATTCCGCGTTCGTTGCGTATGGTGCGGATTTGATCGCCGGTGATGAGCTCGGTGGGCGGGTTGACGAGCACGTTGTAGATCTCTCGGGCGACGTAGCGTTTGAGGCAGCGCATGATCTCTTTCTTGGACATGCCCTCGGCGGTGCGCCGTTCGACGTAAGCGCGGGTGTTCGGGTCGCGTTGCATCCGGTTGAGCACGATCGTGAACAGTGCGTTGTTCGCTCGCCGGTCACCGCCACGGTTGAGGCGGTGACGGTTTGTTTTGCCGGACGAGGCGGGCATTGGGCAGACACCGCAGAGCTTCGCGAACGCGGCTTCGGACCGGATCCGTTGTGGGTTGTCGCCGGCGGCAGCGAGGAGTTGGGCGGCGGAGTGCGGGCCGACACTGTTGAGACCGATCAGCGCGGGGCAGTGAGCGATGACGAGTTCGCTGATACGTGCCTCGAGCCGTGCGTTGTGGGCGTCGAGAAACTCGATCCGGCGGGCGATCTCACGGAGCGCGAACCGTGTCTGTTGTTCGACCAGATCCGGGTGGTTGTCCGTGAATCGGCGGGCTCTGGCGAGCTGATTGCGCAGGGACAGCCCGTCACGAAGCCGATGTCGCAATGCGGTGGGAGCTGCGACGATGATCGCTTTGAACTGGTTGATCGCCCTGGTCCGGTCCTTCGTCGCGGAGTGATAGACGATCTCCAGCTGGCGGATCGCCTCGACGCTGCCGTTACGTGTTTTCGGTGTGCCTGTCGCCCGCCCGGAGATCACCGCCCGCGCTGCCGCGACAGCGTCGATGGTGTCGGTCTTGCCGTCTTTGCGTCGTGCTTTGCGGTCGGGGCGATCGACCTCGATCACCGAGACGCCAGCAGCGCTGAGGTGTCGGGTGAGGCCCGCGCCCCAGCTGCCTGTCGACTCGACACCGATCTGATCGATGGTGCCGTGAGTGTTCATCCACGACAACAGTTCGGTGTAGCCGGCATCTGTTGTCGGGAACGACGCGGTGTCGAGGGTGCGGCTGGTCGCGGTATCGCACACGGCGGCGACGTGCACGTCGTCGTGAGTGTCGACGCCGCCCGTGACGCGACGGTCAGCAGATGTCATCATGATGTTTGGTCCTTCCAATGTCTCTCTTGCAACGGGTGGGGTTGGGAGGGCCACGCTCAGCTCGGACAAGACAGCCAGGGGTCTGCGTCAACAGGTTCCTATGAGGTCACTTGCCGGGCGAGGCCTGTCCGGGTGGTGGTCCCGCGTGAAGGGCCGACAATTCACAGTCAAGACAGTCGGTCAGTCACACCCAGGGTCAGACCCAACCAGCGAGACCACCACCCGGATTCTGACCTCCGAACACACTCCGGAGGCACCATCACACAATGGCTGTCACAGCCCTTCGTCATTCACGAAATCGAATGCCCGAGGCGTTGCTGGACATTATGTGGACATCCGTCTGAAGGGCGAGCATCGCCCACGTATTGCGAAGGCAGTGCAACGGGATAGGTGGCAGCCGGTGGAGGATAACCGCCCGCCGAATGGCTCGACAAACGCGCCTCGTGATGCAGAGCCCCGTCGAGACCGCTGA
>JANOQU010000493.1:0-2209 GCA_031422355.1 Actinomycetes bacterium | reverse complement strand
CATTCATGTGTGGTGTCAACCGTTTCTTGGTGTGGATCGCATTCTGGGCGCTGCAGGGCGGACGTCACTGCGAACCGTGGTGGCTCGGCTCGATGACCGCAACTGTGTTGCCTTCAGACGATTCGAGGTTGCAGTCGTGACGCAACATTTCGAAAAAATCTGTCCGTCGACGGGGTATCAGACGGAAATGAGAGGTAGCTATGTGGGGGGAGAGTCCAGAGTACACCACAGGTCAAGTCCTGTCATGTCTGAAACGCGCGCCTGAGACGAAGGCCACACTGACGTGAGTCTCTACAGAGGACCACGATGCGGTAAATCGCCATTGACACCTGGCACCGAATGTTCGTGCGCATCTTCTAGACTGCCCCCTCGTGCCTCGACGTATCGGACTATTCGGTGGCACATTCGACCCCCCGCACGTCGGTCACCTGGTGACCGCAGTCAACGTGCGCCATGCCTTGCAACTCGATGTGGTGGTGTTAATGGTGGCCAATGTGCCCTGGCAAAAGGAACGGAGCCGGCAAATCACACCGGCTGAGGATCGATTCGCGCTCGTCCAGGCCGCGGTAGCCGACGTTGCCGGACTCGCCGCTGGCCGTAACGAGATCGATCGGGGAGGCGCCAGCTATACCGCTGACACGCTCCGTTCACTCGAGCAAGAAAATCCAGGCGCCGAACTCTTCACCATCGTCGGCGACGACGCAGCTGCCGGAATCACCACGTGGGAGCGTTACGAAGAGGTCGCTCAACGTTCGTCGCTGGTCGTTGTCGACCGCCCCGGCGAACCGGTGCAGCTGTCGGAGGCGTTTCGCTGGCATCGAGTCGAAGTCCCGCACCTCGAAGTGTCCAGTACCGACCTTCGAAACCGCTTCAGCGACGGACGTCCGCTCGACTACCTGATCACAGAGTCGGTGCTCGAGATGATCTCGTCACGGAACCTCTACCCGGCCAACCCATCAGGTGACCCGTTGGTTGCTCAACAATGACGGCATCGCCCAAGCGACGTCGAAACCGTACGATCGTGGCCGCCATTGCGGGTGTCGCGGTACTCGGCGCCGCCCCTGTTCTCGGATACTCAGGTTGGAACGTTCTGAAGAACTCGACCGCCGGTAAGGCCGTCGAGATCAAGGACGAGATTGCGTTCCCGTCGACACCGACCGCGATGCTGGCAATCGTCGACGATCAGAATTTAGTGGTCAGCCTGGCCGTCATGATCCTGTCGCCGAGTCCCGGTGAGGGTCTCGCGGCGGTCGGGGGCACCCTGGTGTCGATCCCGACCAACGCCAATCGCGCACCCACGTTGGGCGATGCTGCGGTCCCGGTGGCCGACAGCGTGATCAACGCAGGCGTCGAGGGATTGCGCGCCGACGTCGAATCACTGACCCTGGTCACTGTCAACTCCGATGCAGTCGTCGACGCCGAAGCACTTGCGGCACTCCTCACTCCGCTCGGCGATCTCTCCGTTACGTTGCCGAACGACGTCGTGACCTCAACCGCCGATGGCTCGACTGACACCTTGTTCGTCGCGGGAGCGACCAGTCTGACCCCTGACGAGGCGGCCGACGTCCTCTTGGCCCGAACTCCGACTCAAACCGAGAGTCGCAGGCTGCCGAACATCCGTGCCGTCTGGAACGGCATGGCCGCCGCGATCGGCGCCGGGATCGAGCCAGCCGCGCCGCTTGGGCTGGACGTCGCCACCTTCGACGACTTCATGGCTCACTTCCTTGCTGGACCGGTGCAAGTCTTCAACGACATCGAGACCAAGCCGCTCACCGGCTCGGCCAACCCTGACGGAATCGACGTCGGCAGCATCGACGTTGCGTCGATGGTGCTGTTGATGGCCGGTCTCGCCCCGTCGGCCATGATCACACCGGAACCGACGCTCAATTTCCGGATTGAGAACGGCCTGAGCCAAGACGACATCGACGCGTCCGGCTTGGTTGGCCTGACCCCTGCCGACGTCAGCAGAGATTTGATCGGGCGATTGCTCTTCTTGAAGGGCAACATCGTTTCGGTCTCGTCCGCGGTCTACACACTGGAGAGCAAGGTGGCGCCTGACACGACTGTCGTGTTCTCGCCCGATGGGCTCGAGACGGCAAATCTTGAGGCGATCACGAAGTACGTCGGTGAACTGGACTTCGAGGCCTTGCCGTTCACCTTCCCGTTGGTCGACGTCGTGATCGTGCTCGGTCGCACGTACCTCGACGAC
>JANOQU010000492.1:0-17412 GCA_031422355.1 Actinomycetes bacterium | reverse complement strand
GCCGGGATCAGCGCCGACCGGGCCTTCGAGAACCGCAGTATGAAGAGCCAGATGAAAGGTGCCGACCGAAGCGGCGCTCAAGTCGCAGTGATCATTGGCTCCAACGAGTTCGACGCCGGCACTGCCGTCGTGCGCCCTCTTCGTGGGGCTGACCAGCAACGCGAGATCCCTCGCGAACGTTTGATTTCTGAAGTGAGACAGACCCTCGACGAGGCTGTCGGAGAGGCAATGGCATGAGCGCCACCAGCATGCGTACCCATATGAGCGGAGAACTTCGCTCGACCCACATCGGCGAGACCGTCAGCGTCTGCGGCTGGGTCGCCAGTCGGCGCGAGCACGGCAACCAGCTTGCGTTCGTCGACCTGCGCGACCACACCGGGGTCATCCAATGCGTCGTCGACAACGATGTCGACGTGCGCAGCGAATACGTGCTGCGGGTCACTGGCGTCGTTCGGGCCCGCTTGGCCGGCACCGTGAACCCGAACCTGCCCACGGGTGAGGTCGAGCTCGGCGACTGCGTGGTCGAAGTGTTACGCCAGGCTGAGCCGCCGCCGTTCCCGATCGATTCGCGCGCCGACAAGGTGGAGGAGACCACCCGGCTGCAGTTCCGGTACCTCGACATCCGCCGCGAGCGGATGCAGCGCAACCTTCGTGTTCGGGCCAAGGTCAACTCGGCAATTCGCGGCGCAATGGAGGCACAGAACTTCGTCGAAGTCGAGACACCCATGCTGGTGCCGTCAACCCCAGAGGGTGCCCGCGAGTTCCTTGTGCCGAGCCGCAAAGAGCCTGGCTCGTTCTATGCCCTGCCGCAGAGCCCGCAGCTGTTCAAGCAACTGCTGATGGTGGCCGGGATGGATCGTTACTACCAGATCGCCCGTTGCCTGCGCGATGAAGACCTGCGCGCCGACCGTCAGTACGAGTTCATGCAGTTGGATGCGGAGATGAGCTTCGTCGACCAGGACGACGTCCTCGAAGCCATCAGCCGGGCCGTCGAGGCAGCGGCCGAGGCCGTCACCGGCGAGAAGCCGCCCACCATCGAGCGGATCACCTGGCACGATGCCATGGACCGGTTCGGGGTCGACAAGCCCGACCTCCGGTTCGGGATGGAACTGACCGAACTGACCGACGTGTTCGCGGCCACAGAGTTCAAGGCGTTCTCGACGGCCGGCTCGATCAAGGGCATCAACGCCGCTGGCAAGGCCGAAGAAATGGGTCGCAACAAGCTGGACGCGATGACCGAACGGGCAAAGAAGATGGGCGCCAAGGGCCTGGTCTGGATGAAGGTTTCAGCTGAAGGCACCTTGGAATCACCGGTGGCCAAGTTCCTGAGCGTTGCCGAGCAGAACGAACTGTCGCGTCGTCTCGATGCAAAGCCGGGCGACCTGATCCTGATCGTCGCCGACGAATGGGATGTCACCTGCGAGGTGCTTGGCGCGCTTCGCAACGAGCTCGGCCGGCCTCCGGTTTGGCAGGGTCCGTATCGCTATGTGTGGGTGACCGAGTTCCCGCTGTTCGTCGGTGTCGACAAGGAATCGGGCCGACCAAAGCCTGGCCACCATCCGTTCTGTCGTCCGTTCCCAGAGGACTTACACATGATGGAAACGGAGCCGATGAAGGTTCGGGCGATGGCCTATGACCTGGTGCTCAACGGCTGGGAGCTGGGGTCCGGAAGTATCAGAATCCACGAGAGCGACCTACAGCGCAAGGTGTTCACCGCCCTCGGGATCAGCGACGAGGATGCCGAGAAGAAGTTCGGCTTCTTCCTGCGTCCATTCGAATACGGCGCCCCGCCCCACGGCGGATTCGCGTTCGGCATCGATCGACTGGTCGCGATCCTGGCCGGGGAAGAGAACATCCGCGAGATCATCGCGTTCCCCAAGACCCAGAGCGGTCAAGACCCCATGACGAACGCGCCGACGCCGCCGGCCCCCAAGCAACTCGAAGAATTGGGCATCAGAGTCCTTCCGCCAAAGGTCTGATGTTCCGGCCTGCGAGGCTCACCGTGGTGTATTTACATCGAGAGTGCAAACTTCAAACAGATATATTGCTTGACTGCCACCCCAGCCGTGACGAGTACTGCCTGGTGCGCCCCACGTGGAGTCGGTGGTGGCAGTCAAGCCGTCGTGGGCGAGGAGTAACCTCAGCAGATGGCGAATCCACACTTTCGGGCCGGGGTCGTCATCGTTGTCCGGGGTCTCGATGATCGTCTGCTGGCTTTCGAACGTGCTGATTTGGCTGGACAATGGCAGTTCGCGCAGGGCGGTCTCGACGACGGTGAGGAACCTGTCGCCGCAGCCTGGCGGGAATTGCGAGAGGAGACTGGCCTCGGTCCCGACGACGTGATGGCCGTTGCGGAGTATCCGGGCTGGGTCGTCTACGAATACCCACCGGAGTTGATGGCCCGCAAGGGACGCCTCGGCCAGGCACATCGTTGGTTCTTGTTCGACGCATTGCGAGCCGACATCGTCCCTAGTCCCGACGGCAGCGAGTTCGTCGCGTGGCAATGGGTGACGCGCGAGTGGATGATCGAGAATGCGGTCGGGTTCCGCAGGCCTGGCTACGAACTCGTGCTTGGTGCAATGTGACCGACCTCTTCAGTTCGGCGGCCGCCGATCGACTTCGCCAGCAAGCTCCACTCGCGGCGCGGCTGCGGCCGACCACGCTCGACGAAGTCGTCGGCCAGGTGCATCTCGTCGGGCCCGGTCGACCATTGCGGCGACTCGTCGAGCAGGACCGCCTGACATCGGCAATCTTTTGGGGACCACCCGGCACCGGTAAGACAACCCTTGCGCTTGCCATCGCCGGCAGCACCAAGCGCGCATTCGAGCAATTGTCCGCGGTCACCGCCGGAGTCAAAGACGTGCGCGAGGTCATCGAGCGCGCCCGCCAACGGTTGGGCGAGCATGGTCGAGGGACGATCCTGTTCCTCGACGAGATCCATCGATTCTCGAAGTCGCAACAGGACGCCTTGTTGCCAGCGGTGGAGGACGGAACGCTCACCCTGATCGGGGCGACCACCGAGAATCCGTTCTTCGAAGTCAACCCTCCGCTGCGCAGCCGAAGCACCCTGTTCCGGCTGGAGCCGCTCGACCGGTCGGCCATCGTCGAACTAATTGGCAGAGGTCTCGCCTCCGAGGGCGTCTCGGCGTCGGCGGATGCGGTCGATCTACTTGCCGACCGCTCCGGAGGCGACGGTCGGCAAGTCTTGACAGCGCTCGAAGTTGCGTGCGCACTTGCGTATCCGGATTCGATGACGGTGGAGCATGTCGAGTCTGCGCTCGGCACAAGTGCGCTTCGATATGGGCGAGACGATCACTACGACGTGATCAGCGCCTTCATCAAGAGCATTCGCGGCAGTGATCCCGACGCCGGGCTCTACTGGCTGGCGCGAATGCTGGAGGCCGGCGAAGACGCCCGATTCATCGCCAGGCGTTTGATCATCCTGGCCAGCGAAGACATCGGAATGGCCGATCCGCAGGCACTGGTGGTCGCAGTCGCTGCAGCGCACGCGATCGAGCACGTTGGATTACCAGAGGGTCAGCTGAATCTTGCCCAGGCGGTTGTTCACCTGGCGACTGCACCGAAGAGCAATCGAGCGGCGCTCGGAATTTGGAATGCGCGCACGCTGGTCAAGGACGGGATGATCGGCGAGGTGCCGGCTCATCTGCGCGATGCCCACTATCAGGGTGCGACATCGCTCGGCCACGGCACCGGCTACGTGTACCCTCATGACCACCCCACTGGTTGGGTGCGCCAGCAGTATGGCCCCGATGAATTGGCACCGGGATCGTTGTATACACCGACCGAACACGGATTCGAGCGAGAGGTAGCAGCCCGGATGAAGCAGCACGGAGCAACCGAATGACGGCGGGGGAGTTGGCAGTCGTCCTCGCGACCGTGCTGTGCTCGATCGGGTTTGCGGCATTGATCGTGGTCCTGTTGCGGGTTCTCGACACGCTGAAATCGTTGCGGGGCGAAGTGGAATCGCTGCGGAATGAGACTCGGCCGCTTCTTTCCGAATTGCAGTCGAGTAGCGACCAAGCTCGGTTGGCGATGCGCGAAGCGCGCGACGATCTCGACCGGTTCGACCGGGTGCTGGGGTCCGCCGAGGCAATCAGTGACGCAGTCGCGGGCGGGAGCCGGGTCGCCCGCGTGGCGCTGTCGGCGCCGGTCATCAAGGTCGCTGGAATTGCAACGGGTACCAAGCGCGCCGTTCGTCGCCTGAGGCGCGGCAAGGACAACCTGCAGAGCAAGGAGATCAGCCGGTGATCAAACGCATCTCATGGTTCGTCAGTGGTGCAGTCGCCGGCGTGGCCGGTGCCGGTTATGCCAAGCGCAAGGTCAAGAAGACTGCTGCCCAACTGGCGCCGATCCACGTGGCTAAGTCAGCCGTTGCCAAGGTGCGCGACAAGGGCCACGACGTGGCCGAAGCCGTGCGCGACGGGCGACTGGCGATGAAGGCCAAGGAGTCCGAACTGAAGGCAAGGCTGCACGGCACGGCGGCGTCGCTCTCCGATGAACTCGAACCCGACGATCAGGTCCTTGTCGATGGGATGCCGGTATCGCCTGGTCAGGTGATCGTGTTACGCCAGGTGCGTGACAACGAACAGGTCGGGCCGCGGCGCAGCAGTCGTCGAGCCCGTCGCGAGGCATGACACGCACCTCCCGCTCGTCACGTCGACCGGACACGACTGGTCGGGGAACTGAGCGTGTCGCTGCCGCCGGTGATCCGCTCGCGAACGACCTGCGGTTGGTGATGGGTGCAGATCGAGTCCGAGTCGGCGCTGCAGAGCTCAGCCTGTATCGGCGCGATGCGTCGAACTTCGACGGCAGCGCGGCTGTCGTGTGCTTTCCGCTGACGACCGACGAGGTTCGCGATGTCGTGCGGACGTGCGTTCGTCACCAGCGTCCGTGGGTGGCCCGTGGGTCCGGAACCGGTCTCGCCGGCGGGGCGACACCGCTCGATGGGGCCGTGGTGATCTCGCTCGCCAAGATGAATCGAATCCTGTCGGTCGACGCCGACGCCCGGCTGGCCTGGGTCGAGCCAGGAGTGCTCAACCTCGATCTGACCAAGGCGGTGCAGCACCACGGGCTGCACTTCGCGCCGGACCCGAGCAGCCAGCAGAGCTGCACAATCGGCGGCAACGTCGCCAACAATTCCGGCGGCCCGCACTGCCTCGCCGACGGCGTCACCTCGGCGCACGTTCTTGCGATGGAGGTCGTCCTGCCCGAGGGCGACGTGGTGACTCTTGGCGGCGAGGATGCCGACCCACTCGGCTTCGACCTTCGAGGCAGCTTCGTCGGTAGCGAAGGCATGTTCGGAATCGCAACCAAGGTCTGCGTCCGCCTGACCCAGACGCCCCCAACGGTGCGCACGATGCTGCTCGATTTCAACTCGGTCACCGATGGCGCCACCACGGTCAGCGACATCATCGCTGACGGGATGGTTCCCGCCGCACTCGAAATGATGGATGCGTTGTGCACACGAGCAGTGGAGGAGTACATCCACGCCGGGCTGCCAACCGATGCAGCGGCAATCCTGCTGGTCGAGGTTGCCGGCCTTCCACATGCGCTGGAGGACGAGGTTGCCAGAATCGTTGCGATCGGCACGGCCAATGGGGCGCGGACCGTTCGGATTGCCCAGGACGAGACCGAACGAGCGTTGCTCTGGAAAGGCCGCAAGACCGCGTTCGGTGCGATCGCGAGGATCAAGCCGAACTACTACTTGCACGACACGGTTGTGCCGCGGCGCAAGCTGCCAGAGGTCCTTGACCAGGTTTACGAAATCGCGGATCGGTATGAACTGTTGGTGATGAATGTCTTCCACGCTGGCGACGGCAATCTGCATCCGCTGCTGGTCTTCGACAAGCGCGAACCAGGCGTGATGGACCGGGTTCATGCCGCAGGGGAAGAGATCGTTCGAGTCTCCGTTGCCGCCGGCGGAGTGCTGAGCGGCGAGCACGGGATCGGGTTGGAGAAGCGCGACTACATGCCTTTGATGTTCGCGCCAGCGGACCTCGCAGCACAGGGTTCGATGCGCGCTGCCTTCGACCCCACCGGGCTCGCCAATCCAACCAAAGTTCTGCCCAGTCCGGCTTCGTGCGGCGATGTGCAGCATGTTCCGGAGGGCGCGTGGATCTGAGCGACTTCGCCGCTTCGGTCGGCGGCATCGAGAGCGGGCCGGTCACGATCTGTGGAAGTTCGAGTCGTGGGGGAGCGGTCGCTGGAGTTCGGGCTGTGACTGCACCGGCCGGAATCGAGTGGATCCAGGCTGACGAGATGATCGTCTCCTGTGGGGCTGCCACGCTGGTCGCGGACCTCGACCGTGCACTTGGCGAGCACGGCCAATGCGTCGCTCTTCCGTCGACCGGCACAGTTGGCGGAGCATTGGCGGTCGGCCTCAGCGACATTCGTCGGCTCGGGTACGGCCACGTTCGCGACGTGCTGTTGCAAACCCACTACGTCTCGGCCGCGGGCGAGGTCGTCAAAGCCGGCGGGCCGACTGTCAAGAACGTGTCCGGGTTCGACCTCTGCCGGTTGCTGGTCGGGTCGCGGGGAACGATCGGCTTTCTGGGCGCGGTCATCCTTCGGACTCGGCCGCTGCCGGCAGCTTCGCAGTGGTTTGCGATCGAGGGCGATCCGTGGAATGTCCTCGCTGACCTGTACCGCCCGGTGTCGGTGCTGTGGGACGGAATCACGACATGGGTACTGCTCGAGGGCCATGCGGCCGATATCGCTCAGCAGGCGACCTCTGTTGGACTCGAACCGATCGAGTCACCCCCGAAGTTGCCGTCGCAGGCCCGTTGGTCGATGGCAGCGACGGACCTGCGCTCGTTGGTCGGAAGCACCGGATTCGTCGCAGAAATGGGTGTCGGCGTGGTCCATCACACGCAGCCGGTGCCACGACGCACCGTGTCGCCTGCACTGGTCGCGCTTCATGCCCGGCTCAAGCACGAGTTCGACCCCACCGGTCGGCTCAATCCGGGTGTCGATGTCCTCGATGTCTGACCCGGTGCGCCACCGCCATCGGCCAGGCCCGGGCCGCTGATGTTCGAGGCGCTGCCGCTCGTCGTCGAAGCGCCGGGCGAATTGTCGACGTTGCTCGCAGCGGCTGATGTGGCGGCCAAGCAGTGGGATCTGCAAGCGCCGTCGCTGATTCGAATCGGCGCAAATGCCGTGTTTGGATGTGGCGACACGATCCTGCGGATCGGCAGGGCGACGACGTCGATGGAGCGCGCTCTCCGGTTCGCAGAACGGCTTGCAGCAGCCGGAATTCGAGTTGCCATGCCAGCGCGACGCGACTCGATCGAACTGGACAACGGTCTCTCGGTCACGGCATGGCAACGGATCGATGTCGACCCGTCCGCACCCGTCGACTGGCAGATCGTTGGCGCGATGGTTGCGAGAGTGCACGCGATCGACCCGGCGACGGTCGATCATCCTCTGCCGTTCTGTGGCGACCTGCCGTGGTGGGACGTCGACACGTTGATGAGCGAACTGGATGCCGACATCGTTGATGGCGCCGCACGAACCGGAATGCGTCGATGTCTGGACAACCACGGTTGGTGGGTCGAGGCGAGTCGGTCTGAGCCGATGTCGTTGTGTCACGGCGACGTCCATCCCGGCAATGTGCTGGTCGACTCTGGCGGTCCGGTACTGATCGACTGGGACCTGTTGTGTGTCGGACCGGTTGAGTGGGATCACGCAGCACTCAGGCGCTGGACCGACCGCTGGGGAGGGGCGCCCGGCATCTACGAAGCGTTCGAGGCCGGATATTCGGCCGTCGCTGCGAATCGAGTGGACGCAGTGCTCTGCGCTGCGATCGCCGAGATGCGCCTGCTTGTTGCGACGCTGATGCGTCTGCGTCGGGCTCGGGCCGACCCCGCCCACGTCGCCGAGGCGAAGAGCCGTCTGGACTACTGGCGCAGCGAACCCGACGCGGCGATGTGGCAGGCACAGTGAGCCAGTACGTGATCCGCCCCGGCTGGGTCACATGACGCGACGGAGCAGTTTGTATTTCCAGCCCTTATATGGCGGATACATGATCGGAGGGTCCGGGCGAACGGGCTTGTTCAGGATCGATTTACGATGGGTGAACGCATCGAATCCAGCCTTGCCGTGGTACGCACCCATGCCGCTTGCGCCGACACCACCGAACGGCAATTCACCGACGCCGACATGGAGCACCGTGTGATTGATGCAGACACCGCCAGCGCTCGTGCTCGACAGGATGCGTTCGATACTGCCGGCGTTGCTGCTGAAGACGTAGAGCGCGAGGGGCTTGTCTCGATCGTTGACGAATCGAATTGCCTCTTCGACGTCGTCGACTGCGATCACAGGCAGCAACGGTCCGAAAATCTCCTGCTCCATGAGCGCAGAGTCCGGCTTGACGCCTGCGAGGACCGTCGGCGGAATGTACTTCGTCGCGCGATCACCGTGGCCACCGCAGACCGTCGAATCGAACCCACCCGCATCCAGCAAACCGGTCAGCCGATCCCAATGCCGCTCGTTGATGATCCGTCCGTAGTCGCTCGAGTGCTGGGGATCGTCGCCGTAGAAGTCGTGGACGGCGCGCAGGAGAGCGCCCATCAGCGCATCCTCGACCGAAGCATCGACCAGCACATAGTCGGGAGCAACACAGGTCTGGCCCGCGTTGACGAACTTGCCCCAGGCAATACGCCGAGCAGCAACCTCGATGTCCGCGTCACTGGTCACAATTGCTGGGCTCTTACCGCCGAGTTCCAGGGTGACGGGAGTGAGATGCCGAGCCGCTGCCGCCATGACGACTCGCCCAACCGTTCCGTTACCGGTGTAGAAGATGTGGTCGAAGCGTTCGTTCAATAATTCGGTCGTCTCCTCGACGCCGCCGGTCACCACCGTCACGGCACGCTCGTCGAGATATCGGGGGATCAGGTCGGCCATGACCATTGACGTCGCCGGCGCGACCTCGGACGGTTTGAGCACAACGGTATTTCCGGCGGCCAAAGCCGCCACGAGCGGAGCCAGCAGCAACTGCGCAGGATAGTTCCACGGAGCGATGATGAGCACAACACCCAGAGCTTCGGGACGGATCTCTGCCGATCCGGGCTTGAACGACATCGAGACTTTAACTTTTTGGGGAGTACACCAACGGTCGAGATGCTTGAGCGCATACTTGATCTCGCTCTGGACCAGGCCGATCTCGGTTGCGTACGCCTCCATTGGCGCCTTGTGCAAGTCAGCGGCGAGCGCAGCGAGAATCGTGTCCTCGTGTTCGCTCAACATCCGCTGCAACTGGCCCAACTGTGCGCGCCGGGACTGAATCGTCAGCAGCACTCCGGCGTTGTAGGAATCGCGCAATGAAGCAACGATCTGGTGAATTTCCTGGCCGATCGGCTCGGCGGAGTCGGATGCATCAGCGAGTGTCATAGGCCAACCCTACGCCGGTCGTATCGCCGGAGTGGTGACGGCTCTTCGATGCTGGGCGACGCTCAGCGCGGTTGGCAGACCGGGCAGAAGTAGCAAGGCCGACCGGCGAGCCCAGCGGTCTGGATCGGCGTACCGCAACGAAGGCAGATGTCGCGGTGATAGACGTAGTTCGCCTCGCCCCGACGAAGTCGGCGGCCCGGTGGTAGGTCCAGTTCTGATCGGTCGACCGTGATGATTCGGTTGTCCTTCACGCCCTTTCGCAACATTCCCGCGATGGTGCTCCACAGAGCTTCCAATTCGACTGGGTCGGTGTCCCGGCCAGCCCGGTTCGGATTGATCCCGTTGACGAACAGCGCCTCTGCGCGGTAGACGTTCCCGACTCCGCACAACACCGATTGATCCAAGAGCACGGCTCCGAGCGCCTGCTTTGACTTCGCCATTTTCGCAATGGCGAGAGCTGGCTTGGCGTCGCGCCGAAGTGGATCCGGTCCGAGTCGAGCGACGATTCGAGCCCTGTCATCTGGCGTCCCGATCGTGCAATCGGTCGGCCCAGCCAGATCGATGGTCGCGAGGTCGGATTGCAGTCGCATCCGGACCATGCCAACGGGTGGCGGGGCATCCGGCCCTTTCGACACTCTGAACTTGCCGAACAGACCGAGATGGACGTGGCCCACATCGCCGTTCGACCATGAATAGAAGAGGTGCTTTCCGTATGCCTCCAGACGGTCGAGGACCTTGCCATCGACTCGTGCAGCATCGGCCCCGAAGCGGCCCTGGGGCGAACTGACCGCCACAGTTCGTCCGACGAGCAACGCGCCGTGGTCCTTCGCGATCCGGTGAACGGTGTGTCCCTCTGGCATGGCCGACGACGGTATCGAGCTGCGTCGCCTCTGAGCACCCAAACCCAACCACTTTCCCGAACGATCTTGCCTGCTGTGCAGGCAAGATCGTTCGCAGAAGTTGTGAGGGCGGGGTGCTTGCTTTTGTTTGCAGTGAAAGTGACCTCCAGCCAGGCAAGATCGTTCGCTAAAGTGGTGGGGGCGGGTACGTTGGGGCGGGTCATGAAACTTCGGATCGACGATACGGAACTCGCGAGTTGCGTGGGGTGCGGGCTCTGCCTGCCGCACTGCCCCACATACCGAGTCAGCGGCGAAGAGGGTCTCTCGCCGCGGGGTCGGATTGCCGCGATGCGAACTGTGGCATGGGAGGACGCGCCAGTTGACGACCAGTTCGTCTCGTTCATGGAGACGTGCGTGCAGTGTCGCGGGTGCGAACCCGCCTGTCCGTCCGGCGTTCCCTACGGTCGGCTGATCGAGGGAACACGCCAAAGTTTGACTGCAGCCGGCCGACTCACGCCGTGGTGGCAGCGGGTCGGCTATTGGGTTCTCGGCCACCATCGAATCCTCCTCGCTGGGTCCTCGGCGCTGGCGGTCGCCCAACGCCTGCGGCTCGTTCCAAAACAACTCGGACTCGCTCGCCTCCCGATTAAGCGCGGCCCACGCCTCGTCACCAGTGGCGTCGACGCCTGGATCTTCACAGGCTGCGTGATGGATGCCTGGCAGCGGCCGACACATCGGGCGACGCAGCGAATCGTCGAATCGACGGGAGTCAGATGTTCGGTGGCCGCCAGCGGGGGCGACTGCTGTGGCGCTCTCCACATACATGCCGGACTTGTCGACCAAGCAAAACGACTCGCCAAGCGGACGATGGCGAGCATGCCCGGCAGTACACCGGTTCTGGTCAATTCGGCGGGGTGCGGAGCAGCGATGAAGGACTATGGCCACCTCTTCGACACTGCGTCGGCGCGAGCGTTCTCCAAGCGGGTCAGAGATGTCCACGAGTGGCTCGCCGAACGAATCGATGCCCTCCCAGAGCCCGACCCGACCCGACCCCGACCGAGCATCATCGTCCAAGATCCCTGCCACCTCCGCCACGTGCAGCGGGCACACCTGCCAGTTCGCGCCGTTCTCGGCCGCTACGCCGACATCGTCGAGTTGGATGATGATGGCTTGTGCTGCGGCGCAGGCGGCGCGTACTCGGCGTTACAGCCGGACCTGGCCGGCGATATACGCGACAGGAAATTGCAGTCGATCGGTCGAGCGAAGGCCGTTAGCGGTGCAACCGTGGTCGCGAGCGCGAATCCGGGCTGCTCGATGCACCTTGCCGCAGCGGGCGCAACAGTCATGCACCCAATGGATATCGTCGACGAATTGACGAGGAGTCAGCGATGACGAGCAGTGATGGACAGCGAAGCGAGTTGGCCGATCGGCTGGACGCGATCTCAGAGGAGATTGCTTCGATCGCGATCGACGAGTTGAAGCAAGCGCTTCGCCGTGGCGAAGCCAAGCGGCCCGATAGCGAGAAGCAACTGACCCAAGCTCGTCGAGCGATCGACAAGGCAGCGCATCTCCTGCGCGGTCGACAGGGCCAGTCAGACCGGGGCGAATCAGATCAGTTCGACTGAATCGCCGGCTCGAATTTCGCCGCCGGAGATGACCGTTGCGTAGACGCCGACGTTCTGATCGAGTTCCTTCACGACGTGACGGAGAATGCCCCGATCGGCCGGCAGATCATCATCGAACTCACGGGTGATCGCGACACACCGGGGACACGCAGCGCCGATCTGCAGTTCCGTGGCCCCGACTCGGAGCCTGCGGCCCGTCCACGCGAACTCGGGATGACCCTCGGCATCTGCGGTGTCGACGACCAGCGACGGCCGGAATCGACGCTCGTCGATGGCCGACTCTGGCAAAGCCGACCGAAGGCTGGACAGCGCTGACGTGGTCATGATCATCAACGGATAGCAGTCGAAATAATTGCCGGGAGGGTATTCGAACTCCATCAGCTCTGGCGGAAAAATGGAGAAGTCGGGGAGTGGCTCGTCATCGATCCGACCGAAGATGGACCGGAGATGCCCCAACAGGTCGTCGTCGTCGGGTTGCCCCCGTCGATAGAAGTCGGCGTTGTCTGCCGGCTGGGCGGCCCATAAAGACACCGGGTGGTTGACGGCTGCGCTGAGGCGGTCGTTGGCGTCAGGTTGCGCGTTCGTGACGATAGATCCGTCGGCCAACGTGATCGTGACGCCCGTTCCGTGGTCGTCGTAGCGCGCCGACAGGCGCGACAGCCCGGCGATCGTTCGAGCACTGGCGATCGCCTCTCTCTTGTCGTCGCGCAGAGTCCACACCCGGTCGCCAACGACACCGTCCGATGCGATCATCGCCGTGTCGACGGTCGATCCTCGCATCGACTTGACGGGATACTTCCAAATCTGATCGAGATGCACCGTGTCACGCTCCGTATGAATTGAGGATGTCGATCAATCGTCGAAGGTCACCGTAGCCGTGCTTGGCGAACGAGAACGCGATTCGCTGATAGCCCAATTTGTCGTTTTCTTTGATCTCGACGCCGAGCGGATCCACTCGCACGATCGAACCCTTCGTGATCAGGTGAGCGAAGGTTCTGTTGAGTTGATCCAGCTGGTCGTCGGTGGGGGTCTGCTTGACCCGGATCACCAACAAATCGCCGACGTAGCGCATGCTGTCGTAGTTGATGTAGAACCGATTGATCTCCGCGACAGCGTCTGCGCACGTATCGGTGATGTAGTAGAGGTGGGTATCAGCTTCAGAGACGAGTCCTCGCTCAACGAGTTGGCTGTCGACGAATGCTGCGACCTCTTCCCAGTACGGGTCACCGGGCGTGTCGAGGAACACGATCGGAACCGGCACACCCTTGCCGGTCTGGGTCAGTGTGAGCAGTTCGAACATCTCGTCCAATGTTCCGAAGCCGCCGGGCAGGCAGACGAATGCACTGCTCTCTTTGATCAGCATCAGCTTGCGGGTGAAGAAGTATTTCATGCTGACGTACTTCGCGTCGCCAGCGATCACGGGGTTTGCACCCTGCTCGAATGGCAGCCGGATCGAGACGCCGATGCTGCGCTCTCTGCCGGCACCCTCCATGGCTGCTTGCATGATTCCTGGACCGGCACCGGTGATGACCATCCAGTCGGCCATCGCGAGGTGGGCCGCGACCTCTCGGGCCTGGGTGTAGAGCGGATCCTCCAGCTTGGTTCGGGCGGAACCGAAGATGGTCACCTTGCGCCGACCGCGGTACCGGGCGAACATCTCGTAGGCATCTCGCATCTCGATCACCGCTGAAGCAGCGATCTTGAGGTCGAGAGTGGCGGGTTGGTCGGCAATCATGGCCGCCGCTGCTCTGATCAGATCGCCTGCGAGGCGACGGTCCTTGGTTGGCGCGAGCACGCCAAGCAGATGGTCGACGGCTTCGGCAACCTCGGGAGACAGCGATGGAGTCACGCCGTGCACTGTACGCGCTGCCCACATGGCGCGGTCGAGCACGTGTCGCAGGAACCCTATGTGGGCATCGATCAAGGATCAGTCAAGCGTCGAGCAAAGAATTTTTGAGAAATCTCACGAATTGGCGTCATCGCAGAAGGGCTTGGCCATCTAGTACACAACGGCATCCACTTCCCCCCGGGGATGCCGGACCAACTCGAGTCAAATCGAGCGGGAAACCCACCGGTCCCTTGTTTCGCCGGTGGGGCTCAAAACGGTTGATGTCCCGGATGACATCGACCAGAGTGTCGTGGGTGGCGCCGGCGGAAGGCGTCACCCACGAACATTCGAACGACGCTGTTCCGATCAGTTCTGGGGCATAACGGGTGCGGGGCTGAGCGCCCAGTCCAGAACCTGGCTGACAGTGTCGGCGATATGGAAGGTCATCTGGTCACGCACGCGAGGTGGCACGTCGTCGATGTCGTGCTCGTTGCGACGGGGCAAGATCACCTCGGTGATACCTGAACGGTGGGCTGCGAGGACCTTCTGCTTGACGCCGCCGATCGGCAGCACCTTGCCCTGAAGCGTCACTTCACCTGTCATCGCAACCTCGGGCCGCACCGGCCGACCGGTCAGGGCAGACACGAGCGCTGTCGTCATCGTGATACCGGCCGACGGACCGTCTTTCGGGATCGCTCCCGCCGGCACGTGGACGTGCACCTTCTGCTGCAGCACCGACGGATCAATGTGCAGTTGCTCGAGATTCGCTCGAACCCATGACAGTGCGATCTGGGCGGACTCCTTCATCACGTCACCGAGTTGGCCAGTCAGGGTCAGACCCGGCTCGCCGGCGCTGGCGGACACCTCGATGAACAGAACGTCGCCGCCGGAACCAGTGACGGCGAGTCCGGTCGCGACCCCCGGCGTGTCCCGCACGCGGTCGGCGACCTCGTGCTGCATCTTTGGGCGGCGCAGGTAACCGACAAGGTCGTTCTGATCAACGACGATTGGTGATTGGTCGCCATCTGGCGTCGTGAATTCGCCACGCACTGCAACCCGGGCAGCGACCTTTCGAAGCAAGGTGGCGAGTTCTCGTTCCAGCGAGCGAACCCCGGCTTCTCGGGTGTAGCCGGCGATGATCGCCCGAACGGCTGCGTTGGTGATCTCGATCTCGTCGGGGCGTAAACCGCTTCGCTCGATTTGACGAGGCAACAAATGTCGATCGGCGATGAGCAGCTTCTCGTCCTCGGTGTAACCGTCCAGCATCACCACTTCCATTCGGTCGAGCAATGGCGCCGGAATGGTGTCGAGCGTGTTCGCCGTTGCGAGAAACACCACATCGCTGAGATCGAGTTCGACCTCGAGGTAGTGATCGCGAAAGGTGTGATTTTGGGCCGGGTCAAGCACTTCCAGGAGAGCTGCAGTGGGATCTCCGGACCAACCTCCTGCGGACATCTTGTCGATCTCGTCAAGCAGGATCACGGGATTCATAGTGCCCGCTTCGTTGATGGCTCGGACAATCCGGCCAGGCTGAGCGCCGACGTAGGTCCGCCGGTGTCCTCTGATCTCGGCCTCGTCGCGAACGCCTCCGAGCGCGACCCGCACGAAGTGTCGGCCCATGGCTCGTGCCACGGATTCGCCGAGCGATGTCTTGCCCACCCCTGGCGGGCCGGTGAGCAGGATGATCGCCCCTTCGGTTCGGCGAACTGTCGCCGACGGGGCGGATTCGTTGGCGGAAGATTCCGCTGCCGTGCGGGCATTGCGCAACTTGCGAACGGCAAGGAACTCGATGATTCTGTCCTTGACATCGTCGAGGCCCGAGTGGTCGGCATCGAGCACGTTGCGAGCTTCGGTGATGTCGGGCTGCTCGTCGCTGCGGACTGACCACGGCAGTTCGAACACGCGGTCCAACCACGAACGAATCCAACTCTGCTCAGGGGACTGGCCGCTGGTGCGTTCCAGCCGCTCCAGCTCTCGAAGCACGGCCGTCCTCACTGCGTCGGGCACCCGGTTCCCCAAATCATCGAGTTTGGAGCGATAGTCATCGACAGCTGCGTCCTCCTCACCCAACTCCTTGCGGATTGCAGCCATCTGCTGGCGCAGCAGGTAGTCGCGTTGCTGCTTGTCCATCCCCTCGGTGACGTCGTCACGAATCTTTGCACTGACATTCAATTCGCCGAGGAGTTCCTTCGCCCACGTCAGCACGAATTCGAGCCGGGCGCCGAGTTCGGTCAACTCGAGAACCGTCAGCCGATGGTCGGCGCCTGCATCGGACCAGGCAGTAATTGCGTCGGCCAATTCTCCCGGATGAACGGTAGTGCGGAGAATCTCGGGGAGCCGACGCGAACGGCGGGCTTCGGCGATGCCCTCTGCAATGGCCCGAAGCTCGCGCCCGAGGGCCTCGACTCGTGGCGTCGGGCGGGCCTGCGCCAACGGTTCGACATTCATCCATCGGCCGCTACGTTCGCTGGTCGTCTCGTTGATGACAAGCGCCCGTTGCTGGGTGCGAACGACGGCGACATGAGTGCCGTTGGGCAACTCGGCAACCTGCTCGACGTGTGCGATCACACCAACAGTTGTCGTGCGTCCGTCGATGTCAGCAAGGAGGAGCAATTGTCCACCGTGGTCAGCGGCACCAGCGGCAGCAAGCTGTGCGTCGGTGGAGTCGAGGGTGATCGTGACGACGGAGCCAGGAAAGGCAACGGCGCCGGGGAGAGCGAGAACGGGGAGAACGGTTGAGGTGATGGATTGTTCGGCCATAGATCGGCACGGTAGCGAGTAGCTTCACGAAACCATCAAAATGCTGAGTCGATGTGACTCACGTCGTTTGAGCGCGCGTGTGGGAATATTCCTAGTCGTGTGCGTGTTCGTCGCCCGAGTCGTCCCGAAGTTCTTCGGCCTTGGTCTCCAATGCATCGAGCAACTCATCGAAGCTCTTCTGGAATGACGAGACGCCCTCGCGCTCCAACGTGTCGGCAACATCGTCGAGATCGATACCGACGGCAGTCAGTTGCTGCCATGCGTTGGCCGCGTCGTCGAGATCTGCGTCAACGCGACGAATCAGATTGCCGTGGTCGGCGAATGCTTCGAGCGTTGCCTCTGGCAATGTGTTGACGGTGTGAGGACCGATCAACTCATCGACATACAACGTGTCGGGGTAGGCCGGATTCTTCGTGCTCGTCGATGCCCACAGTGGGCGCTGCATTTGGGCGCCGCGAGCGGCCAGCGCATCCCATCGGGGTCCGCTGAAAGCCTCGGTGAACATCCCGTATGCCAACTTGGCCTGGGCTACTGCTGCTTTGCCCCGTAGTGCCAGCGCCTCCGGTGTCTCCAGCGCTTCGAGTCGGTTGTCGATTTCGGTGTCGACCCGGCTGATAAAGAAGCTGGCGACACTCGCAACCTTGGACAGGTCTGCGCCCGCGGTTTCGGCGTATTGCTCCAGTCCGGCGATGAACGCTTCCATCACCTTCGCGTATCGATCGAGACTGAAGATCAATGTGACGTTGATGCTTCGACCTTCGGCGATCATCTGCTGAATGGCGGGCAGACCTTCTTCGGTCGCAGGAATCTTGACCATCAGGTTGCGACGATTGATCCGGCGGTGCAGTTCTCGGGCAGCGGCCTCGGTACCGACGCTGTCGTGGGCGAGACCCGGGTCCACTTCCACGCTGACGTAACCGTCGAGGCCGTCGGTGGCTTCATAGACAGGGTC
>JANOQU010000491.1:0-11157 GCA_031422355.1 Actinomycetes bacterium | reverse complement strand
GCCGCCAACGTTGCCTCCGACGCAGAGCCCTGGATGACGCCCCCGCCTGCTCCCGAGTCGTTTCGGAACTTGGTCGGCAGGTCGAGGAGCTCCTGCATCCAATCGAGCATCAACGTCTCGACCTCCGTGCACGCCGGGCTGGTCACCCAACTCATGCCCTGGACTCCCAAACCCGCCGCCGCCAACTCACCCAGGATCGCTGGATAGGTCGAGTTGCCGGGAAAGTAGGCGAAGAAACTCGGGTGCTGCCAGTGGGTGAGACCAGGCACGACGATCGCGTCCATATCGGCCAGTACGGCGTCGAACGGTTCGGGCGCAAGCGGCGGGTGGGCCGGAAGTTGTTCGCGGACGTCGCCGGGCCGAAGGCTTGAATCGGAGACCGGTCGGTCCTCGATCCCCTCGATGTACTCAGTGATCCAGTCGATCAAGGCGTAGCCGTTCTGGCGAAATTCGTCGGGCGTCACGCTTCCGCACCGTACCCCACCGCAGCCAACCCCTCACCAGTTTCGCGAACGAATCTGCCTGGTATGAGGTCACATTTGCTGCAAACTCTTGCAAGCGCGCCTCATGCTTGCAGAAATGCGCGAAGTGCTTGCAAGACTTTGCAGGCTGCACGACCGCAGGGAGGGCAGAATCGTTCGCGAAACTGGGGAGATGGATATGGACATTGATCCGGCGCGGTTCGCGACCGAGTTCGCGTCGCCGCGCGGGTTCCGGCAGGCGTTCGTGCGCGTCAACCCGGGTGGCGTGCCTCTGTTGTGCGTGCACGGGTGGCCGGAGTCGAAGCGGATCTTCTGGCGGGTGATCCAACCGCTGGCCGACGCCGGGTTCGAGGTGATCGTGCCCGACCTGCGCGGGTTCGGCGACAGCGAGGTGGGTGGGCCGGCCGCTGACGACGCAGGATTCCACGACGTCGTCGCCCATTCTCGGGATCTGTACGCCTTGGTCCACGATCACCTCGGTCACGAGTCCGTTGTCCTGCTCGGTGGCGACCTTGGCGGGCCGATCATCCAGGATCTCGCCCTGCGCAATCCTGGGTGGGTGGACCGGATGGTGCTGTTCAACTCGCCGTTGCCGTATCTCAAGGACGCAATGGCAGACATCGTCGGTACCCGCGCCCCGCGTGAATCTGCCGACTACTTCCTTCGCCAAGGAACCGACGCAGATGCGCTCGCCGAAGAACTCGGGTCGCCCGCGCAACGACGTCGCTACATCGCAACCTTCTACGGAAGCCGATTCTGGGCGCATCCAGGGTCGTTTGCAGGCGACGGCGTGGTCGACTTCCACACCGAGCCGTTCGGCGATGTCGGCAAGTTCCGATCGAGCTTCGGTGGCTATGAGAGTGCATTCGATCCGGCCGCACGAAGTGGCACCTCGTTGATCGGTCGCAATGACCAGACGCGAACGCTGATCCTTTTCGGTACGAGCGACCATGTGATCTATCCGGCCTATGACGAAATGGCGGCGATGGTGTTCACCCGCCACGTCGGCCCGTTCCTACTCCGCAACTGCGGTCACTTCGTCCCGTGGGAGGCCCCGACTCAGTTGGTGAGTGGAACTGCTGCGTTCTGCGGTGATCTGCTCGCGACGCACCCGTCCGGATGACCGTTTATCGAATGCGAGCCGCAATCGCGGCATCTCGGGCCCGGATGCCCTTCGCAACGCGCCAGAAGATGAACGCAATGGCGAGCGTCAAGATGCCGAAGGTCGCCAGCTGAAGTGCTCCTCCACGGTCTCCCTCCTGGGTCGGGGCGCGACCGCAGCCCGGCAGTTCGACGGAGTTGTTGAGGCACTCGGTGAGGTTGCGTTCGGTATCGAGGAAGCTGTTGTCGATCGCGGTCGTCGGCGTCGCAGAGTCACCCGTGCCGGTCGTGTCATCGGTGGACGTGGCGAAGGCGCTCGTCGGACTGATGACCGAGAACGCTGTGAGCACAAGGAGAACGAAGCGACGCATGGTCTCATCGTCGCGCCTACTGGGTGCCCCTACCTAGCGCGGGATAGATTCAGTCCCTTGAATGACACCCTGAAGCAAGCTGGAGACACCGTCCTCGTCGTTGACTTCGGTGCCCAATATGCGCAACTGATCGCCCGCCGCGTTCGGGAACTGAACGTCTATAGCGAGATCGTCCCGCACCGAATCACTGCCGCAGAGGTGCAGCGCCGCAGCCCATCGGCGATCATTCTTTCGGGTGGTCCAAAGAGCGTTCACGTCGAGGGCGCACCAACCCTCGACGCCGGTATCTACGACCTCGGGATTCCCATTCTGGGTATTTGCTACGGCGCCCAACTGATCGCCCAACAGTTGCCGGGCGGCGACGTGGGTCGAGGGATGCGCGGCGAGTACGGCAGAGCGCGACTGCAAGTGAGCGACAGCGCCAGCCAAATACTCGCGGGCCTGCCGGAGTCGATGGACGTCTGGATGAGCCATTTCGATGCTGTCGTCACGGCGCCGGACGGATTCATTGCGACGGCTTCGACGCCGGACGCTCCAGTCGCCGTGCTTGAGAGCGCCGAGCGGCGAATCTGGGGTGTGCAGTTCCACCCAGAGGTCGTTCATACCGAAGGCGGCCAGCAGGTATTGCGTCGATTCGTGTGCGATCTCGCCGGCTGCCGTCCAACGTGGACCATGGCGTCGATCATCGACGAACAAGTCGCAGCGGTCCGCGCCCAAGTTGGCACTGATCGGGTGATCTGCGCCTTGTCGGGCGGAGTCGACTCGGCTGTCGCTGCCGCATTGGTGCACAAGGCGATCGGCAAACAACTCACCTGCATCTATGTCGATACAGGTCTGATGCGAAAAGGTGAGAGCGAACAAGTCGTCGAAACATTCCGCCGCAACCTCGGTCTGGAACTGATCCACATCACCGCAGGCGATCGGTACTTCGAGCGACTCCAAGGCGTTGTCGAACCCGAGACCAAACGAAAGATCATCGGTGAGTTGTTCGTCCGGATCTTTGAGGAGAACACTGGTGGCCTCACCGATGCGCTCCACCTCGTGCAGGGCACGCTGTACCCCGACGTCATCGAAAGCGGTGGCAGCGACGGCACCGCGTCGGTGATCAAGAGCCATCACAACGTCGGCGGATTGCCGGAAGACATGACCCTCAAGCTCATCGAACCGTTGCGCAGCCTGTTCAAAGACGAAGTTAGAACCCTCGGTTCAGAACTCGGTCTGCCCGACGAAATCGTATGGCGTCAACCATTCCCAGGTCCCGGTCTCGGCGTGCGAATCATTGGTGAGGTCACCCCCGAGCGGGTCGCGATCCTGCAGGAAGCCGATGCGATCGTTCGAGAAGAGATTCGTCTCGCAGGCCTGGAGAGGGCGATCTGGCAGGCGTTCGCAGTCTTGGCCGACATTCGTTCCGTTGGCGTGATGGGCGATGAGCGGACCTACGCGCACCCGATCATCATTCGTGCCGTGACGAGCGACGACGCAATGACTGCCGACTGGGCTCGGTTGCCCTACGACCTGCTCGAACGGATGGCGAGTCGGATTATCAACGAAGTCGACGGCATCAATCGGGTGGTATACGACATCACTTCGAAGCCGCCGGGCACGATCGAGTGGGAGTGAATCGGGAATCTCGGGGGCGTTTCGCAACGCAACCGTAATATTCGATAGAGTCAACCTCCGTTATGCGTCGTTCCCGTCCCCTCCGTTGCGCGCTCGCCGTCGTCGTCGGCCTCTGCAGCGGAGCACTCGCTTTGGCACCAGTGAATGCTGGCGGCGTCAGTGATCAGGAACAGACGGTCAAGGAAGTGCTTGCCGAGATCGATCGGATGCATCAAAAGGCAGACCAGTACGCAGAAGACATCGTCATTGCGCTGGACCAGAAAGCTCAGCTCGACGCTCAGATCGTCGTCGCCCAGGACAAGATTGCGGCCCAGCAGGCCCAACTCGTCGAACTCGAAGTGCAACTCGGCAACGTCGCCGTCGAGAAGGTAATGGGTGGCGGCAGCGGCGCCCTCGGCCCGCTCTTCGCTGACCCGGTAGCGATCGAAGAGAGTCTGCAACGAGATCATTTGTCTCGCGTCGCAGTCAACGCAGCGACCGCCACGACCGACGACTATGAGACGTTGCTCGCCCAGTTCGAGCAGGATCAGCAGGCGTTGGAAGAGGATCAGGCCCAGGCCGTCGCTCTCGCCGAGCAAGCTGAGATCAGCCGTGCCAAAGCCGAGCAGGCCGTCATCGAACTAGAAGCTCGGGAGAAGCAGGAAGAAGCGAAACTCGGTGACCTTCTTCGCCAGGAGGAAGAACGCCAGGAAGCCGCTGCTACCGCTGAATACAACCGCCAGGTTGCTCAGGCGAATGCAAACGCGCTGGCCAGTTCGAACAACGGCGGGTCAGGCTCGAGTGCATCGAGTTCAAGTGGATCGAGCTCAAATGGCGGCGCCGCCGTCGCTGCAGGAACGGGAGCAGGGTCGTCAGGCTCCGGATCATCGGACTCCGGCAGCTCCGACAATGGCGGCGCGTCCGTGCCACCAGTGTCGAGCAGAGCATCGGTCGCAGTCAACGCGGCGTCGGGCCAGATGGGCGTCCCGTACAAGTACGCGACATCGAATCCGGGTGTCAGCTTCGACTGCTCGGGTCTGACCGCCTATGCGTGGGGTGTCGCAGGCGTCGGCCTGCCGCACCAATCTGGTCAGCAGTACGCGTCGACGCCGCACGTTCCGAAAGAGGCAGCCCAACCGGGCGACCTCATCTTTTATTATTCGCCGATCAGCCACGTCGGCATCTATGTCGGCGGGGGCTCGATGATCCATGCGCCCCAAACTGGCAAGACTGTCTCGGTCGGTACCGTCCGATGGGACAAGGTCGTCGGCGTCAGCCGACCCGGCTAGCGGCACTGTGGGTCGGCCGACTTTGCCGCCCGCACGAGCGGTCGCTGTCGCTGCCTGACCAGTATGGTCGGGGGCCGTGCAAGGCGTCGATCTTCCCAAAGTCTCCGAATGGCTACTCGCCAATGTCGACGGCACCACAGCACCGTTCGCGGCTGAACTGATTGCGGGTGGTCGATCGAATCTCACGTTCCGCGTGACCGACGGCAACGGCTATCGGTTCGTGTTGCGGCGGCCGCCGATGGGCCATGTGTTGGCGACGGCCCATGACATGGCTCGAGAACATCGGATCATCACGGCGGTCGGCCAGACGGCCGTGCCGGTGCCACGAACGCTCGGACTCTGTACCGATCCGGACGTGAACGGGGCTCCGTTCTATGTGATGCAACTGGTCGACGGGGAAGTCCTCGACAGTGCCGAGCGTGCCGCGCTCCTGCCCGAACCACTGCGGGTTCCGGTCAGCGAACACCTCATCGACCTGCTCGCCGACCTGCACGAAGTCGATATCGATCAGGTCGGTCTCGGTGACCTCGCCAAGCGCGACGGCTACGTCGAACGCCAGGTTCGGCGCTGGACCACCCAATGGCAGAACAGCAAGACGCGGGATTTGCCAGCCATTGACGAAGTCGCGATTCGGCTGGGTGAACGCGTGCCGCAACAACAGTCTGTGGCCATCGCGCACGGTGACTTCCGGTTCGGGAATTGTCTCGTTGATGTGACTGCCGGCCGGGTCGCCGCCGTCTTGGACTGGGAACTCTGCACGCTCGGCGATCCGCTCGCCGACGTTGGCTACCTGGGTGTGTATTGGAGCGATGGAGACGACGCTGCGGCGTTGCGGGCCAACGACCCGACTCCGGCTGGCGGCTTCTTGAAATACGCGGAGTTGCTTGAGCGTTATGCCACACGAACGGGACGGGACGTGTCCCAGATCGGCTACTACGTTGCGTTCTCGTGTTGGCGACTCGCCGTCATCAGCGAGGGCGTCCTGGCCCGCTACCAACACGGTGCGATGGGGGACCAGCAACTCGACTTGGCCCCGATGAAGCTCGCCGTGGACGGCCTTGCCCAACGGGCGCTGGAAGCGATGAGAACCTTGAAATGATGCAGGATCTTGGCGTGATGCAGCACCTTGACTTGAGGATGTCGAAATGAGCGATCGAACACTCGATGGTTGGCTGAAGGACTCCTTCACCGCCGCTGGTCTGACGAGAGATACGTATCGCCGCGGAAGCGGGCCGGGTGTGGTGATCGTCCACGAAGTCCCCGGCATCACCCCAAGCGTCTTGCAGTTCGCGAACGAGGTGGTCGATGCTGGATTCACGGTCATTATGCCGTCGTTGGTCGGGACCCCCGGCAAGGCGGTCAGCGTCAGCTACAGCCTCCGTTCGATGTCCAAAGTGTGCGTGTCCAAAGAGTTCTCCAACTGGGCGCTGAACCAGACATCGCCGGTCATTGCATTTCTTCGGGCGATCGCGCGGTCGCTCCACAACGAAATCGGTGGGCCCGGTGTCGGTGCGATCGGGATGTGTTTCAGTGGCGGCTTCGCGCTCGGGATGATGGTCGACGACATCATGATCGCGCCGGTGTTGAGTCAGCCGTCCTTGCCGTTCGCAGGCGGAAAGGCCAGAAGCGCCGACCTCAATCTGTCACCGGATGATGCCCTCGCCGTGGCGCAGCGCGCCGCAGACGGCTGTCAGGTGCTGGGCCTGCGCTTCACAGGCGACCGCTTGGTCGGGACCCGATTCGACTCGCTGCGAAGGTTGCTCGGCGACTCATTCATCGCTGTCGAATTGGCGAGCAACAAGACGTCAGACCACTCGGTACTCACTGAGCAGCGCAACGAGCCGAGTGTGCAACGAGTCATCGACTTCCTTCGGGAGAAACTGCTCGCCAAAACTTGAACCGGCGTCTGGGGTTGATGGGTGGATGACGTGGCAGTCTCTGGCATGGACCCGATCGCCCCGAAGCCGAATGCCGCGCACTCGTTGCGGCCACCATTGCCACGAGCCCACCTGGCGAATGTCGCTGTGTATTCGCCGGGTCGAAGTGCCGAAGCAGCGATGGCTGAGCACGGCATCAGTGAGGCCGTCAAGATGGCCTCCAACGAGGTCCCGTTCGGTCCGCTGCCGGGTGTTGCCGAAGCCGTCGCCAAGGCGATCGGCGACACGTACAGGTACGCAGATCACATGGCTGACGACGTTGGCCAGGCGTTCGCAGACCTGATCGGGGTGAACCGGGAACAGGTGGCAGTCGGCCCCGGGTCCGTTGGGTTGCTGCAGCAACTGGCGCTCGCATTCGCCGGCCCAGACGACGACGTCGTGTTCCCATGGCCAAGCTTCATTGCGTATCCGCAGTTCTCCGGGATCGTGGTCGCCAATCAGGTGACCGTGCCGTTGAAGAGGTTCTCGATCGACGTCGACGCAGTGCTTGCCGCAATCACCGAACGTTCCAAATTGGTCTTCATCGCCAATCCGAACAACCCGATCTCGGGCGCGCTACGACGCGATGACATGCAGCGACTGGTCGACAACGTTCCGTCTGAGTGCGTGCTCGTGATCGACGAGGCATATCGAGAATTCGTCACAGGGGCCGATGTCCCGGACGCGTTGCAGTATGTGAATCAGCGACCGAACGTTGTCGTGCTTCGCACACTCTCCAAGGCATATGGCATGGCCGCGATGCGCGTCGGGTTCATGGTCGGTCACCCGCACGTGGTGGCCGCCGTCAATGCGACACTGATCCCGTTCGCGGTCAACGGTCCTGCCCAGGCGGCTGCACTAGTTGCGCTGCGTCAAGGTGAAGAAGTGAGGCGTCGGTGCGCGATCATCACCGCGGAACGGACGCGGATCGCTCAACAGTTGCGCCGGCGCGGGTTCGGGGTGCCCGAATCTCAGGGCAACTTCTGGTGGCTGCCGAGCGGCGACACAGCGGGCGAAATCGCCCTGGAGCTCGAGATGCGCGGCGTCGTCGTCCGGCCCTTCCCGACCGGCATTCGCGTCACCGTCGGCACGCCGGCCGAGAACGAGAAGTTCCTGATTGCGCTCGACGCCGTGGTTGCGCAAGCGCCAATGCTCTGGTCGAGTTGGCTGTTGCCGACCGGCGACCTAGCCGTTCGAACGGCAGTCTGGTTGGACCGGCTCGATGCCGTCCTCGAACGACTCCGCGACCGCGCTGCCATCCCGCGAACTGGCCTGACCCGCCCCGTTCCTGGTGAGACCGAGCAGTGGGACGAATCACAGGTCTGGGCGCACCTGGCGGAGTTCGGCGGCTATTGGCTCAACGAGTTGAACGGCTTGCTCGACGCCGGCACTGGAGTGGAACACGCGTTCGGACGGACTCGCCACGACGACGGTCGAATCGCGGCGATCGCCGACAATCGTCACCGATGCGTCGCCGACCAACTCGTGATCGTCGAACGGGCGGCTGACCGGTTACACACGTTGCTGGCCGAGATGAGCGTTGCGGATTGGGGCCGGGTCGGCGTTCATCCAACGCTCGGTGAGATGTCGGTGGATCGACTGTTGCAGGAGTTCCACATTGGTCATTATGAGCAACATGCGGACCAGTTGGATGAACTGACCTGATCCAGAGGTGACGCTCTCACTTCAGCCCCTGCACCACAATTGTCGTGAGTGATGTCGAATCTCCAGATATCGGCTCTAAATATGGAATCACAACTCCATAGATCCCGACACTTCCTTGATAATGTATTCGCACGTATTGAGAACTTCCGGGTTTTGCCGTCATCGAACTGACTTTCTGACGTCATATTCCTTGACCCAACCGTCCGAACGTTCTCGGCGCTGGTGGGTCGGTGGGATTTCGAAGGAGTCGGGAAATGACGTTGCAGGGACAGATCAACACGGCTGGCACCGGTTCGAGCCGTTGGGCTCGCGCGTCGCGAACAACCCTTGCCACGGTGATATTGGCATCTTTGGCTGTGGTTGGTGACCTCGCCATTGGCTCGGTGCCGGCAGCGTCCGCCGCGGTGGTGACGACGTTTTCGACCGGTGCGCTGGCCTGCCCGAACGGCACCACCCAACTGCTCGCTGCATGGGATGGCGCGACGTTCTCAGCGACTGGCACCGCGATCGCCCCAACATCGGGCACTGCTGCTGCGACGACGCTCGGCATCAACTTGAACACCACGATGGCCGGCAACAACGCCGGATATCCGTCAGGGTCGGTGACGGCGTCGATTCGACGGATCAGTATCGACGACTCGACGAACCCTGCCGGAAACGGGTTCACGGCATTCTTCTCGCCGGGTTCCGGCGGCGGGTTCCCCCCCGAGTATTCGGCTCGGGCATACGAGCTTGGTCACGACAACGCTACCGATACCGATCAGTACACACTGACGATCAACTTCCCGGAGCCGACCCGGTTCTACATGCCGATCTTCGATGTCGACACAGAAGAACACGGCACCATCACCTCGTTCAACGGCGCAACCGCGGTGACTCCGACTGTGACCGTCCGCGAACCGAACTCAAACCTGACGTTGTCGACGGCCGGCAACACTGTGGCCTTCACTGCTGGATCGACCCAGAACTCGGACAATGACGGCCGCGGAATGCTCGACGTGTCCAGCTCGACGCCGGTGACGCGAGTAGTGATCGTTGATAACGCCGAGATCGGGTCCAACGAGTTCGGCAACATCTGGGGCTGCCAAGGTCAAGACCTTGTGAAGTCGGCCACGACTCCGACGCTGGTCTCGACGACCGCTACCACCGCGACGTATGACGTGCCGATGACGTTCAGGCTCGGCAACACGTCCGCCACTGGAGCGTTGCGAGTGTACGCACCGCAGATCACCGACAACCTGACCGCGATCCTCGGAGGCACACCGGCGCCATCATCGATCTCGCTGTCGGTCGCACCTGTTGCGACACTCACAGGTTCGGGTGGCAGCACCGGCTGTGTGGTCAACTCTGGGTATACCGGTCAAGGTGTCAACACGATGCTCTCTGGGTCGTCGACCGGCTACCTCGCTCCCGGTGACGTGTGTACGGTGACCCTGACGGTGCGTGTCACCTATCCGGCATCTACCACTTCGTTCACGAAGAACAACACCGCCAACGCAACTGCCGCTGGCACTGCCGCCGGAGTGTCGGACACTTCGACGAACGGCGGCAATCTTCCAGGCACCGTCAAAGGGGACACTTCGTCACTGACACCGTTGGTGTTTCCCGCCGTGTCGTCCACGGTTCGCATCGCCAAGGTCTCCGCTGGCGGCACCGGTGCGTTCAACTTCTCGCTCACCAACGCCACCCCTGCCACCGAGGCGATCTCAACAACTGTCATCGCTACATCCACCCCGGCCGCACCGGCGGCACATGCTGTGACCGCGTTCGGTACGGCTGTCACACTGACCGAAACGACGATCGCCCCGAACTTCACGCTCGCCGGCGTCAACTGTGTCCTGTTGGCTCAGACCGGATCGATTTCGGTGATCAAGTCGCAGACCAACACGGTGCCAGTGTCAGCGGTTGGCGACATCATCACCTACGACCTGGAAGTCACGAACACGGGCAACGTGACGGTCACCAACATTGTCGTGTCCGACTCGAACGCCACGGTTTCGGGTTCTCCGATTGCGTCGTTGGATCCAGGCATGTCGGCGACAGTGACGGCGACGCATGTCGTGCTGCAGGCCGATGTTGATAACGGTGGTGTGGTCAACACGGCGTCTGCGTCCGGTGACAGTCCTGCCGGCGGAGTGTCGGATGTGTCGGACACGGGCACGGATACTGCGGGCGGCGTGATCGTCGATCCTGAGACGGTGGACTCTCCGGACAGTTTGACGGGGACCCCTGGTGATGGTGGCCAAACGTCGGATCCGACGCTGGTGTTGTTGGCTCAGACCGGGTCGATCTCGGTGATCAAGTCCCAGACCAACACGGTGCCAGTGTCAGCGGTTGGCGACATCATCACCTACGAGATCGAGGTGACGAACACGGGCAACGTGACAGTCACCAACATTGTCGTGTCCGATCTGAACGCGACAGTGTCGGGTTCTCCAATTGCGTCGTTGGCGCCAGGCATCTCGGCGACAGTGACGGCGACGCATGTCGTGTCGCAGGCCGATGTTGATAACGGTGGTGTGGTCAACACTGCGACCGCGACCGGTGACAGTCCTGCCGGCGGAGTGTCGGATGTGTCGGACACGGGCACGGATACTGCGGGTGGCACGATCACGGATCCTGAGACGGTGGACTCTCCGGACAGCTTGACCGGGACCCCTGGTGATGGTGGCCAAACGTCGGATCCGACGCTGGTGTTGTTGGCTCAGACCGGGTCGATCTCGGTGATCAAGTC
>JANOQU010000490.1:0-3410 GCA_031422355.1 Actinomycetes bacterium | reverse complement strand
CCTGCCTCGATGAGTAACCGGGCCAAGCCCTCGCGTAGGAGCACAGAGTCGTCGGCTATGACTATGCGCATGGAATGACCGCTTCGATGGATGTTCCGAACCCTGGACTGCTGTTCACAAGCAGCAGACCACCGAGAGCTTCGACGCGGTCGGTGATGCCCCTCAGACCGCTGCCAGAAGGATCGGCTCGGCCCGTGCCGTCGTCTCGGCAGATCAGCCGAATAGCTGCACCGTTCGACAGCCCCAACATGAGCACATCGGCATGTGCGTGCTTGACGGTGTTTGCCACTGCCTCGCAGGCGACGAACCATAGGGTCTCCTCGATCGTTGGTGAGAACCGTGCCGACGAGAGCTGAAGCTCCACCTTCAGCGGGACTCGACCCGCAAGCTCGTCGAGGGCGGCGCCAAGTCCACCATCGGTCAACACGGCCGGATGGAGTCCGTTGGCGATATCGCGGAGCTCTCGCACGGATGCACCGATCTCATCGACGGCCCGATCGAGAAGTTCCGCATCGGCGCTGCCGGGCGCGGTTCGAAGCTGCGCGCTGCGCAAGTGCATGGCGAGCGCAAGGAGTCGCTGCTGCGCCCCGTCGTGCAGGTTGCGTTCGATGCGACGCCGTTCGGCACTCTGGGCCGAGACAATGCGGGAACGGGAGTCGCGAACCTCGTCGAGCTGAAGCGACAGGGCGGCGCGAAGGCGGACGTTGTCGAGTTCGCTGACCGCAAGGTCAGCGAGCTCACGAGCCAGCCGTCGGTCAGTTCCTTCACTGCCTATTGCGACCCGTGCAACCGCCTCGCCGTCCCGGGTGACGCAGATGTCGTCGGCGCTGATCTCCTCTGGTTGGCCGACGGCCGACACCCATTGGTCTTTCGATCCAATCCAGTAGCGGACCCGCAGCAAAGGATCACCCACGGCCGCGGCGAGCGTTGCATCGATGGAGCGGCCCGGCGCTGGAGTGCGGAGGTGATCGGCGACCATGCGTCGAGCGTCGTAGCGACGGCGATCGAATCGTCGATCAACGCGGTCTTGTACTCGGCGGTGCAGCGGAGCCGCTGCTGTGACAGCGGCAACGGTTGCGACGACGGCTGGAATCGTCGAACCGTCGACGATCTGACCGATGGACTGGCCGGCAACCGTGACCACCACGCCGTAGACGCCGCCGATGCAGAGCGTTGACAGCATGTAGGCAGTGGCCCGGTTGAGAATTCTGTCGACCTCGTACAGCCGGTACTGCTGTACCGACAGCCCGGCTGCGATCGGCAGCAACGCAACGAATCCGCCAGTGGCGATCGTGCGCACAGCGTCCACGTCGGCCCAGGCTCCAGCCACCGAGGCAGCGACCATCAACGGCATCGCCACGGCGATCGCGGCCATCCAACGAAGCTGCCTGCGCTCTTGCGCAGTACCGCGCTTGAAGCGCATGACGAGCGAGATGGCCGCAACTACGAGCCCGAGTGTGCACACCAGGATCGATAGCGCAGCGATCGCGTCCACGGTCGCCCCGAGCGACGTCACCGCCCAAGGGTTGCGCAAGGTGTCGTACGGAGGCTCGAAGCGAGTGGCTTGGATCGTCTTGCTGAGCAAGGCGACGGCAGCGCTCGCGATCGTGATGCGCAGTGCCAGTCCCCATCGTCGAGACGCCGGCCGCCCTGTCGGCGTCAGGTGCAGGATTGCGGCCAGCAGCCCGAACCATGCGATGAAGCTTGCCTTTCCAGCGACCAGCGCAAGGCCGACGACTGTGGACTCGCCGTTCCCTCGAACCACCCCTTGATCGAGCGCGAACGCATCGCCGGCTCCGCCCACCGTAAGCGCAATTCCCAGGACGAGGAACAACCAACCGACCGGGTGGCGCGGCCGGCGGGCGGCAACGATCAATCCCACCGTGGCAGCGCTGAACAGAGCTGCACCGTACGCGACTGCTTCAGAGCTCGAGCCGGCCAGTTCAGGGTGGCCGTCACGACTGACCTGAAAATGCACGACGACCGTGTACGCGAAGCCGGCGACAGCAAGCAGCCACAACGTCGTCGCGATCGCGACAACCAATCGCGTTCGTGGAGACCGTGTCACCCGCTGATACTCCCACGTCCACGAAGAACGCACATCAGGGTCAGCCCCACTCAAAGAGGCCCGAGCCTGCCCGGATGTGCCGCAGGCCACGCGGGTCGAGAGTGATGCCATCCCAACGAAAGGAATTCACCATGATCCGCAACCGATTTGCTCCGCTTGTCTTCGCCCTCCTGATTCTCGCCTCAGGGCTGGCATTCGGTGCTGGCAAGAGTAGCGAGGACACCTCGACGGCAAACACGATATCGAAAGTGTTGCTGGCTATCGGCTTCGTCGCCGTCATCATCGCCGTCGCATTGCTGGTCATCCGCAGCGTCCGCTCTCGCCAACGAGCGAGTTGACGTCCGCCGGACCCGGATCCTATCCGTGATCCGGTCCCGCACGCAGCCCGCCTGGCACGCCATTGCCGCGCTGTTTACGTTGCTTGTGGACACCGACCGCTTGACGAAGCGGCCGGTGTCGATGAAGTGCTGGTGATCTCGACAATCGTGATCCAGTGGATCGTCCGACCAACGTTTAGTCGGACATTCCGTCGCAATTGTTGTCGATCCCGTCGCCGGCGATCTCGGGTGCGCCCGGGTGCACGTTGGAATCGGTGTCGTCACAGTCACCCTCCTGCAACAGAATGCCGGGATCGGACGCAACCTCAGCGGTGTTCCCGGCAGTGAAGAAGTCGCCGTCGAGATCGACGCGGACGGTGAACAGCCCGTTGCAGTCGTTGTCGACTGCGTCGTCAGCGACGTCGGTTGCGGCCGGGTTGATCGAGAATTCGATGTCGTCACAGTCGCCCGGCAGCAACGGTATGCCGGGATCGGACGCAACCTCAGCGGTGTTCCCGGCAGTGAAGAAGTCGCCGTCGAGATCGACGTTGACGGTGAACAGCCCGTTGCAGTCGTTGTCGACCCCGTCGTTGAGTTCGTCCAAGGTCACGCCTGGATTGGCTTGCCCGTTCTGGTCATTGCAGTCGGTCGAGTCGAGGATGAATCCGGCTGGCGGCGACATGGCGCCGACGAGAGTCACCGGACTGCCAGCGTCCCCGTAACCGTCAGCGTCGGCGTCGCGATATGCGAACGAAGTCGTCAGCTCTCCACACGTGAGGACGCCGGCTTGGATTGAAATGACGTACGACCCCGCCGCACAAGCCCCGTTGACGGATGCTCCAGCCGAACCGGCCGGACCAGTCGGACCGGGCATGCCGGTAGCTCCGGCCGGACCAGCCGGACCGGGCATGCCGGTAGCTCCGGCCGGACCAGCCACACCGGGCATGCCGACAGCTCCAGCCGGACCTGCCGGACCCGGAACGCCGGCCGGACCAGCAGCTCCTGTTGTACCGGTTGGGCCGACG
>JANOQU010000489.1:0-5985 GCA_031422355.1 Actinomycetes bacterium | reverse complement strand
CGTTGGTTCGACGGGCTCCGGCAAGACCACCCTCGGTAGATTGCTGGCCCGCTTCGCGGACCCCGGGGCAGGCCAGGTTCGCCTTGGAGGCGTTCCGCTCACCATGGTCTCGAATCAGGAGCTGCGCCAGCGCCTGGTGGTCGTACCCCAAGAGCCATTCCTGTTCGACGACACGATCGCAGCCAACCTCGCATTTGCGATGCCCGGCACGTCGTTGGCAGATCTGGAGCGTGCCGTCTCGGACCTGGACCTCGACGACTGGATGAACAGCCTTCCGGAGGGCCTGCAGAGCCCAGTGGGCGAGCGCGGTTCGCAACTTTCAGCCGGTGAGCGGCAGTTGGTCGCTCTGCTCCGAGCGTCGGTCGCCGACCCTGATGTCTTGATCCTCGACGAGGCAACGTCGTCGGTCGATGCATTGACCGAGGTGCGAATGTCGCGAGCCCTCGAGCGGCTCGCCCAGGGCCGCACCACGATCGCGATCGCGCACCGGTTGTCGACGGCAATGCGGGCAGACCGGGTGATGGTGCTGGAGCATGGCCGACTGATCGAGGACGGCCACCACGAAGAACTTGTTGCGAGCGGTGGTCACTACAGCGACCTCTACGCCGCCTGGGTTTCCTCGACCGACGTCCAGGCCTGACAGAACGACGACGAACGACGTCGGTATCGTGGCGCGCATGCGCCGTACCCTCTTTGCCCGTTCCAGAATCGTCGGATTCGGTGTCGCGCTCGTCGTCGTCGTTGGGGCCGCCGCCTGTTCCAGCGAATCGAAGGGCTCGTCGACGTCGCAATCGGCCGCCGACGCGACAGGCAACGGAAATACATTTTGCAGCCTCCTGACCATCTTTCGGAACGCGAACGACTCGCTCGACGCCGAAGTCAATTCCGGTGACACTGATCGTGCCAGGGTCGCAGTGACACGGTTGGTCGACCAGGCTGAGTTGCTCCAGACCCGCGCTCCGGCCGACCTGAAACCGGACGTCGACGCCGTCGTTGTGTACGTGACCAGCCTTGATCAACTATTCGCCGAATACGGCTACGACATCGATGCGTTCGTCGGTAACGAAGAGGCGTCGGCGAAGTTCCTGACGCTCACCAGCGACGAGGTGGACTCGTCGCTCCTGCAGCTACGCAGCTACGCCGAGACAACGTGCGTTGCCACGGGGGCGGCTTCCACGACAACAGTTCCGCCGGTAACCACCACCGCTGGTTGACCGCACGTCGGTCGTCAACTCTGGCCGAAGGGTAGCGGTCCCGTCACGTCGGCGACCTCGCAATCGAGTTCGTTCTCTTCCACGACGACGCTGGTCGACCACGGCGCGGTGTCGCCTGGCGCAACGTCGTCGACATCGACGCCATCGGTATACAGCACGTTGTCAGTCCCAGGCCGAAGGAACGACACTTCGAGGTGATACGAGCGGGTCGAAGCAGAGTCGTTCGTGATCGTGCCGCTGTACGTCGCGCGGCCGTCGCCAAGGGTGCATGTGGTCTCGCGGACCGTGTGCTCGCCGACCTGGGTGAACAACTCCACCTCTCGGTAGATCAACACGCTGAGCCAAAGGCCGATGCCGCACAGCGCAAGCCCGATCGGGGCCAGGATCACACCCGTCAGCGCGAAACCTTTCGCGCGACGGTTGACCGGTTGCTGGCGGTTCGCCCGGCGCAACGCTGGGATGCCGAAGACCAACGCTAGGACCGACGCCACAACGGCGAACACGAAGACGAACGGCACCCAGCCAACCGCGACGGCGCCGATACCCAGCACCATCGCTGCCGTTGCCTTGCCGGTCCGCTCTGGCAGGGAACTGGCAGTTGGTGCCACCGAAGGGCGGGGGAGTGGGTCGACGAAGCGGTTGCCGTCGACTGCGACGTCGCCGGTCCAATCGACACCGTTGTGATATCGAAACTCGAACCGCCGGGTCGGGTCGGGGTACCAGTCGGCGCGGTATTCCACGGACCGTGACGCTATCGCCAGGCGTCGGCCGCAACGGACGTTCGAACCTGGCGTCGATTCGCAGATCTCGGCCTACGATCCGTCTCGATGGAAATTGTCCTTGTACGACACGGAGAGCCCGAATGGGTGATCGATGGATTGAACATCGATCACCCAAAGTTGACCGAACGCGGGCGTCGCCAGGCCGCGCACATGGCCGAGGCGCTCGCGGTTGAATCGTTCGGCGAGATCATCGCGTCCCCGCTCGAACGAGCCCGCGAAACTGCGGCTCCGCTGTATATGCGATTCGGCCGCGACGAGATCATCCACCCGTGGCTTCGCGAGATCCGCAGTCCCGTGTGGCAAGGAACGCCGCGTGAGAAAGCAGACGTCGCGTTCGCCGAGGAACGGCGGCGTCCGTCGCATCTGCGCTGGCACGGGTTGTCCGAACTCGGTGGCGAAGCGAATCGAGACTTCATCAATCGGATCCGTGAGGGCTGCCAGGGGTTTCTTGCCGACCGTGGCATCGAGGCGATCCCCGGCGACCTTCCGGTCTGGCGGATCGACGATCCCGAGATGCGGATCTGCCTCGTTGCCCACGCCGGAACCAACTCCGCGATCATCAGCTACCTGCTCGGGTTGCAGCCAACGCCCTGGGAATGGGATCGATTCGTGCTCGGCCATGCGTCGATCACTCGACTCGAAGCGCTACAGATGGAGGACGGCTACACGTTCGCACTTACGCGACTCGCCGACGTCGAGCACCTGGCCGAGGCCGACCGAACTCGTTGAGGCAGCGACCAGTACGGTTCCGGGCATGACGACTGTCTCGCCCGATCCGGAGAAGTTGGCAATGTTCTCCTTCCAGATCTTTTCCAAGCTGGAGGGGGCCGTCACCGCTGGCATGATCCACCTCGGTGACCGGCTGGGAATGTACGCCGCGATGAAAGCGGCCGGGCGCCCATTGACGTCGGCCGAACTTGCCGGGGAATTGGGCCTCCACGAACGATGGGTCCGCGAATGGGCCTTCAACCAGGCTGCGGCGAAGATCATCGCTGTCGAGGATTCGTCGAATCCTGACGATCCCATCGAACGGTTTCTGCTGACGCCTGAGGCAACAGCGGTCCTTGCATCCCCCGATCATCCGTCATACGGAATGGGAATGTTCCATCGGCTGCCCCAGACAATGCGCACCCTCGACGACATGCCCGACAGCTTTACAACCGGTCTCGGATTCGACTACGACAGCCACGGATGCGAGGGCGCCGTCGGAATCGAGCGCAGCTTCGAGCCGTGGAACAACGCGTTTCTCTTGCCGACAGTTCTGCCAGCGCTGGAGGGCGTTGTAGACAAACTTGCCGATGGTGCCATCGTTGCCGACATCGGATGCGGTGCTGGCGGTGCCGTCATCTTGATGGCCGAGGCGTTCCCGAACAGCACCTTCACGGGGTATGACATCTCCCGCTATGCACTCGATCGAGCGGCGATCAAGCTGGATGCTTCCCGGGTGCGGAACGCAACGTTCCTCGATCCCCGCGAATCGCCGCTTCCAACTGACGAATCGGTCGACCTGATCACCACGTTCGATTGCATCCACGATATGACTCATCCGCAGCAGATGATGGATTCAATCCGAGCTGCGATCGCTCCGGATGGCACGTGGCTCCTCGTCGACATCAAAGCTCTCGACACCTTTGCCGACAACGCCCGGAAGAACCCAATGGCGTCGCTGATGTATGGCATCAGTGTGCTCTCGTGTATGTCCTCGGCGATGTCGACGGCCGACGGTGCTGGGCTCGGAACACTAGGCCTGAGCGAGAACACTGCGAGAACGATGGCGAGCGCTGCTGGTTTCAGTCGGTTTCGCCGTTTGGAAATCGATAACGCCGTCAATGCGTTCTACGAGATAAGGGTCTGAACGTCGCGCAGCGTGCGACTGCTGAACAACCAACCGGCCGCAGTTCGAACATAGGTGTCGTGATAGGTGCCAAGCAGAGTGCCCGTGGTGCCGTCGACATTGCGGTAGAACTCCTGCATCGTGACCCTGCCGATGCCGGTTCCGCCATCCTCGTCCACCTCGAAGACGGCGAGTGGTTCGACGTGGACCATCCACTCGTACCGCTTGAGCAGCTTTCCGAGTGCCGTGACGATGTTGGCCCGTCCGGTCGTGGGCTTCGCACTGCCGAGATCCCACGTTCCGTCGGGGGCCCATGTGGTACCCCACGCGACCACGTCCAGGCGATTGACCGTGTCGGCGTACTTCGAGAGCAACTGGCGAAGTGCGAGGTCAGCCGCCAATGACACCGGCCGATTGTTCTGACCGACCTGGGACTGGGCAATCTCGAAACTCTCGATGTCGACACCCACTTCGGCGGCGGCCAGCCAGCGCACGTGGTCGATGAACGCATCGCGGGTGAGGAGATCGTTGTGGGCCGCGAATTGAACGGCGAGTCCATCGATCAATCCCATCAGGCGGATTGCACTCGCTGGTGGATTCGGACACCTGAACTCACCTGACGCAACGCCGGCGCTGAGCACCCGCTCCAGCAGTTCGACGGATTGCTCGTCGAGTTCCTGGCTGATCTTCTTCATCAGCGGATTTCGCAGGGCCTCGCCCCACGCATCGATCCAGAGCATCCACTCGACATCGCCGCTGCCTTCTGGAACGTAATTCTGAATCGCTCGATCGAGTTGAGCCACCGCGTTCGGCGCAGCCTCGATTTCCGCGTCGAGTTCGGCCAGATCTTTGCGCGCGTAGTGACTGAACGCTTCGGCGAGCAATTGCTCTTTGGAGTCGTAGTGGTAGTGGATCAGGCTGGTCGACACGCCGAGTCGCTTGGCCACATCGGCGATTCGGGTCGCAGCGAACCCGCGCTCGATCACGACCTGGCACGTCGTCTCCAAGATTTCCTGGCGTCGCTCTTCGACCGTCTGCTTCTTCACCGGGTCGGAACGCTACAAGCCAACGCGTCGGTCGCACGGCTTCACTGCGATCAACCGCCTCTTCGGTGTCTACCGTTCACGAAATGCCCGCTCAATCGGTCACTCAACATTCAGGTCGGCTGTCGACGTTGTCGCGATCGATCCTCGGTAGGCGGGCCATCGTCACGGGCGCGGCGTCGGGGATGGGGCGAGCAACCGCTCACCTGTTTGCCGACGAGGGAGCGCGCGTTGCCGTGGTCGACCTCCGTCAGGTCGACGTCCAGACAGTCGTCGACGAGATCGTCGCCGTCCACGGTGCTCAGTCGGCAATTGGCGTGGTTGCCGACGTCGGCAATCTCGATGCACTCAGGGCCCTGACAGCGCTGGTGGTCGAAGCGTTCGGCGGGATCGACATTCTGATCAACAATGCCGGCGTCTCGTTGATCACATCGGCGTTCCAAGACGAGGACTCCTTCGAGTCGAATTGGGCCACGACTCTTGATGTCAATCTCACCGCCCATGCCCGCCTGATCCGGTTGTGTCGAGAGCACCTTGCCCAAGGCGGCGGGGGACGAATCGTCAACATTGCGTCGACCGAGGCAATTGTCACGACCGCTGGTTTGTCGGCCTATGCCGCGACAAAGGCCGGCGTCGTTGGACTCACGAAGAGCTTCGCGGTCGAACTCGGCAGGCACGGGATCACGGTCAACTGCATCTGCCCGGGCCCGATCACGACCGGAATGACAGCGGGGATCGACGAGGCAGCCAAGGAGATCTACGCCAGGAGGCGTGTGCCGTTGCGGCGCTATGGCAGTCCGGAAGAGGTCGCCCAGATGACCCTGAATCTGTGCCTGCCTGCGTCCAGCTTCGTGAATGGTGCTGTCGTCGCCGTCGACGGTGGAATGACGATTCGCCACACCTGATTTGAGCGCGACCTCAGCGCTGACGTCAGCGAGACTTCGGGGTGTAGCCGTCAAGAATTCCGGACAGGCCCGTTGGGTGGTCGCCCACGCACAGCAGTTCCAAGATGCCCGTGCCGTTTGTGACCGTGCCGTTCTCGCTGCGACACGTCGCCCTGCACAACGTCTGGACATGGATGTTCTCTCGCGTCAGCGGATCGTCGAGCGCAT
>JANOQU010000488.1:0-2510 GCA_031422355.1 Actinomycetes bacterium | reverse complement strand
AACCCGCTCGCCAGACGTTGGAACCAAATGCGCCGCAACGTGGTGTCCACACGCAGGTCGAGCTGAGCGACGAGGTCGGCAGGGCCAAGGCATCAATTGCGACGATGACGCTCGAACTCACGCCTCAATTCGGCTGCGTCGCTGCCATCACGCAGTGCTGAGTCGAGCGCCTGAAAGAGCGACGAATGCCGAACCCGCGCAAGTGACACCAACGTCGCTGCGATTGTGAGGGTGCGAATTCCGTCGACGGTCGTCAGGTCCATTACAGGCAGATACCGAGCCGTCACGACGGTCACTCCTCTGGCGGCACGGATCGATCGACCGTGTGGAATCACGACGATGATTCGATTGATGTCGGCGAACCCATCGAAGCCGTGCAGTCGGGCAGCGGCGGCACCGGAGAGGACCGCATCAGCGCCCGGTGCGAGTGTCGCCGCCATCGCCAATCGATGCCACGTCTCGGGTGAGCCTGGATCGATGACGACACCAGGAGCGTGGCGGCGGAGGTGCCCGCGTTCGATGAATGCGTTCTGGCGGCGCGCCGTCAGCCCCTTGGTTCGTAGCTGACCGTCACTCGCGGCGCCGTGCTGCAGCGCCATCAGCATCATCACAGCGATGACCGGGGCAACTGGCTCGTCTTCGGCTTCGGCTACTGCCGGACTCGAGGTTTCGTCGTCCTTCACTCCTCACTGAGTGCTTCGACATGCCGGATTCGGAAAACTTTTGCCGGATTGGCGGTCAGCCGACCAAGTGGCTGTGTCAATCGACAATTTTCGGCCGATCGACACGGCCAGTTCGCTGACGCGAACAGTTGGCCCGGCGCTGGCACGGGCAGGGCACGGATGGTTCGTCGGTTCGGGCGCGTAGTCCCTACACTCTTGCCGTCTCCATCAACGGCCCGTACACAGACGTGCGCGCCCCGACATCAGACAAGGTTCACCGTGTCAGGAATTATTGCCGAAGGCGGCTACCAGGATTTCCAACTGCTGGGTGGAGAGTGGGCAGTTCTGTTCCTCTCTGTCGCTGCAGCGCTCATTGCGATCGGCGTCGGCTTCTATCTCGCCAAGAGCGTGATGGCCGCCGATGCCGGCTCGCCGAAGATGCAGCAGATCGCTCTGGCGATCCAGGAGGGCGCGCTCGCATACCTCAAACGTCAGTTCAAGACCATCGCTGTCATCCTCGTCCCACTTGCGATCATCGTGTTCGTCACCTCGACCGAGATCGTCAAGCCGAACGGTGTCACTGCGCTGTCATTCGGTGAAGCCGGGCTGTGGCGAACGGTTGCGTTCATCCTCGGCTGTCTCGCCAGCGGCTTCACGGGCTACATCGGCATGACACTGGCCACACGCGGCAACGTTCGAACCGCGGCGGCCGCCCTCACCAACAGCATGCCGAAGGCACTCGACGTCGCATTCCGCACCGGTGGAGTCGCCGGCATGTTCACCGTTGGTCTCGGCCTTCTCGGCGCGACACTGATCATCATGGTGTTCCAAAACACCAGCTCGGTGATCCTGATCGGCTTCGGTTTCGGCGGTTCGTTGCTCGCCCTGTTCCTTCGCGTCGGTGGCGGCATCTTCACCAAGGCCGCCGATGTCGGCGCCGACCTCGTCGGCAAGGTCGAAGCTGGCATCCCCGAGGACGACCCTCGCAACCCAGCCACGATTGCCGACAACGTTGGCGACAACGTCGGCGACTGCGCTGGCATGGCCGCCGACTTGTTCGAGAGCTACGAAGTCACCCTCGTCGCATCGATCATTCTCGGCGTCGCAGCGTTCAACTCGATCGGCGCCAACCCGGCGCTGGGGCTCATATTCCCGCTCGCCGCCCGAGCGATCGGCGTCGTCGCCTCGATCGTCGGCATCTTCTTCGTGAAGGCCAAGGAGGGCGAAACCAACGCACTCAAGCCGATCAACAAGGGATTCCTCGTCGCCGGATCGTTGACCTTGGTCGGAACGTTCATCGTCTCGCTCGTCTACGTCGGCAACGACTACGACAACGCCGGTTGGAAGTGCTTCGGCGCTGTGGCAATCGGGCTCGTACTGGCCCAATTGATCAGCCGACTCACCGAGTACTACACCGCCACTCACCACTCGCCGGTCAAGGAAATCGCCCAGAGCGCAGAGACCGGCCCGGCGACGGCGATCCTCGCTGGCACCGCTAGTGGTATGGAAAGCGCCGTCTACGCAGTCATCGCGATCGCGATCGCGATCGCTTCGGCCCTTGCACTCGGCGGCGGCAACCTGCAGTTCTCGTTCTACCTCGTCGCCCTGTGCGGCATGGGAATGCTTGCCACCACCGGCATCATCGTGTCCGAAGACACCTTCGGTCCGGTCAGCGACAACGCCGCCGGCATCGCCGAAATGTCAGGCGAATTCCATGGCGAACCGCAGCGGATCATGGTCAGCCTCGACGCTGTCGGCAACACAACGAAGGCCGTCACCAAGGGCTTCGCAATCGGGTCCGCCGTGATCGCAGCCGTCGCCCTCTTCGCCAGCTTCATCGAAACTGCC
>JANOQU010000487.1:0-5871 GCA_031422355.1 Actinomycetes bacterium | reverse complement strand
TACATCCTCGACCTCGTCATCGACTACGTGACGTGCGCAGTCGTGCCGATCGTGTTCCTCTACGAATTCGACATGATGCCCGACCACACATCGCTCGTCGTCGGAGCGTTCCTCCTCTTTTCCTCGGCGCTGTGGTTCAGTCGAACCGACATGATGACGGGCGACCATTGGTTCAACGGTTTTCCGGCCGTGTGGAATCTGGCGATTCCGACCATTTTTCTCGTTCAAGGAACGAATCCGACAGAGCTCAACCAATGGATCAACCTGGGCGTGGTTGTCGTGCTCGCGCTGACGCAGTTGACGAATCTGAAGTTCGTCCACCCGGTACAGGTGCACAAATTCAGAGTCCTGACCATCACGATGTTCGTGATCTGGATGGCCGTGATGACATTCCTGACGGTCATCCTGCCCGGAGACGCGAACCTCATCTCCAAGGTGGCCGTCGTCGCACCCGGCCTCTATCAGCTTGGCCTGATGGTCTGGCGCACGTTCATCGCGGCCCAGACTGACGGACCCTCTGCTCAGCGGGTTCTGCTCGACCCGTGACCGCAAGAGCGGTGATCGACACTGGCGGCTCCCTCACCGACGTCGCCGGTATCGCCGTCGGCCACCACCAGCGCTGCGGTCGAGGTTGGCGCACCGGCACCACAGTCATCGTTTGTCCCGCCGGAACGACGGCGGGTGTCGACGTTCGGGGCGGCGGGCCAGGAACGCGTGAAACCGACCTTCTCGCGCCGGAAAACATGATTCAACACGTACACGCAATCTGCCTCACGGGCGGTAGCGCCTTTGGTCTCGCAGCGGCGGACGGCGTGATGCATTTCCTCGAAGCGAAGCGGGTTGGCTTCCCGGTCGGCCCATCGCCGGAAGCCGTGGTGCCGATCGTTCCCAGTGCGGTCATCTTCGACCTCGGCCGCGGCGGACAATTCGCAAACCGGCCGACTGCAGACTTCGGGCGCAGGGCAGCCGAAGCGGCGCGACCCCGACCGGAACCGAACGGCTCGGTCGGCGCCGGCGCCGGCGCGATTGCAGGGGGTCTGCAAGGTGGCGTTGGCTCCGTGAGCACGAAGCTTCCATCGGGGATCGTCGTCGCTGCCCTCGCCATCGTGAATGCTGCCGGGACACTGATCGATCCAACGACAGGGTTGCCGTGGGAGTCAGCGGCGCATCGCCTTCGACGACCATCTGTGACTGAACGTGCGGCCGTTCGCGCCGTCTGGCCACCGGCCGGGCCGCCACCCCTGAACACAACAATCGGCGTCGTTGCGACGACGGCTCGGTTGACCAAAGCCGAGTGCACCAAGGTGGCCGGCGTCGCCCACGACGGAATGGCGAGGGCGATTCGGCCAGTGCATTCGATGTTCGACGGTGACACGGTGTTCGCGCTCTCGACCGGCCTGGATGACCTTCCGGCGCCATCGGATTTGGGATTGCGAACGGCAGGCAGCCGTCCTGGCGAGCTCAATTCGATCCTGGACGCCGCCGCCCAATGCTTTGCCGCAGCGTGTACTCAGGCCCTACTTGCCGCGACGTCGATCGGAGGCCCACCCTCCTACCGGGATCTTTGTCCATCGTCGTTTCGGGATTGAGTTGTGCTTTCGGGCTGAGTTCGTCGTTTCGGGCTGAGTTCGTCGTTTCGGGCGTGAATCATCTTTTCAGGCATGATTGTGCAATGCAGATCTTCGACACACCGGTCTCGATGCAGACGTGGAGCCGAGAGCAACATGCCGCCGGGCTGACGATCGGGTTCGTACCGACGATGGGCGCGCTGCACGACGGGCATCTCGGCTTGATGCGCGAGGCCCGAGAGCGCTGCGACGTCGTGGTCGCCAGCATCTTCATCAATCCGCTGCAGTTCAATCGTCCGGACGACTTCGGCCATTATCCGCGGACCATGGAGCGAGACCTCGAACTGTGTCGAGAGATCGGCGTCGATGCGATGTACGCACCATCCGTCGCGGCAATGTATCCAGCCGACTTTCAAACCCATGTGGAGCCCGGTCGGCTCGCTGAAACGCTGGAGGGAGCAGGTCGGCCAGGGCACTTTCGAGGCGTCACCACCGTGGTCACCAAGCTGTTCAACGCGGTTCGCCCCGATGTCGCGATGTTCGGTCTCAAGGACTTCCAACAACTTGCCGTCATCCGCAAGATGGTGGAGGACCTCGATATGGGAATCGATGTCGTCGGAATGGCGACGGTTCGCGAGCTCGGCGGGTTGGCGATGTCGAGCCGAAATGGACGACTCAGTGGCGAACAGCGGGCCGCCGCATGTGTGGTCCCTCTTGCCCTCGATGCCATCGAGACTGCTGCTGCAGAAGGCGCCGACGATGTCGTCGCACTGAAGCAGGCAGCTGCAGCGACCATCGCCTCGGAGCCACTGGCGCGGCTGGAATACTGCGAATTGGTCGATCCGAACTCACTGATCTCGGTGACCGAAGTCCGTCAGCCGATGCTCGCAACGATCGCCGTTTGGTTCGGTGATGTTCGCTTGATCGACAACCGGCTGCTGAATTTTTCGGGGTAGCCCGAACGTTCAGGTGTTGAGGACCACGATCAGGGCGACGGTGTTGACGAGCGCATGGGCAATCATCGTCGGAGCGAGACGCCCCAACAGGTGAGCGGCTCCACCGAGGACGACGCCAACGCTGGACAGCACGAGCACCAATCCAATGTTCTTGAGGCCGCGTATCGGATCGATGTGGGCACACCCGAACAGCACGCCTTGCAGGCCGACCGCCCACCATACGGGCGCTCGTGACATCAGTCCGCGCAGCACCAGTCCACGAAACACGAGTTCCTCGACGAATGGTGCACAGACGACGGCGAGGATCGCGAACGAAATCACGTATGCCCGGTCGCCAGCGCGCGCTGAGAACCCGTCAGTATTGCTCTCGAACGGAAGCCGAGCGGTGATCACCACGACCGCCGCGACCAGTTGGGCGGCCAGACAGGCGAGCCACGTGACCGGTCCCCAACCAAGGTCGATCCGCTTCATGTCGAGCCCGATGTCGTCGCTCAGCCTGCCGGTGCCAAGCGATCGCGAGACAACGATGCAGCAGATGATCAGAGGGCCGTATCCAACGATCGCGGCAATCGCCGTATACACAGCGATCGGCCATCGGTGGTCGACGAGCGCCTGGATGAGAAGCCGACTCGACGTGAGACTGACGAATGTTGCTGCGAGCGCGATCATCGCCGCCCGGAGCGGAAGAGTCGACTGATGCCCCGGTTCCGTCATTGTCGTCAGGGCAGTCATCGGCGGCAACGCTACGGCTCGGCGAAGGCCTCGGTGTCTGACAGATGCAAACGTGGTTGCGTAACCTCACGTCATGATCGACTTCAGATCGCTGTCGTTGTGGCACGACACGCTCCCCGACGACGACACGTTGACGCCTCGTCGTCCCCTGCCGGGCGACATCGATGTCGATGTTGCGATCGTTGGGGCCGGATACACGGGTCTCTGGACTGCTCATTACCTGCTCGAAGCTGAACCGAACCTGCGGATTGCAATCCTCGAGAAGTCGATCGCGGGGTTCGGTGCGAGCGGACGAAATGGCGGCTGGGTGTCGTCGATCCTGCCGATGGGCCTCGACACGATCTGCAAGTCTGCCGGGCGCGACGCTGCAATTCGGATGCAGCGCGAGATGTACCGCACGGTCGACGAAGTCGGTCGTGCCAGCGCGGCGCTCGGCATCGATTGTCACTATGCCAAGGGTGGCCAGATCGAGTTCGTCCGTAACGCAGCGCAGCAGCCGCGGGTTCGCGCCGAGGTACGACATTCCGCCTCATACGGCCTGGATGACATCGTGTGGCTGGATGCAGACCAGGCCGGTGCGCACGCTGCAGTCACCCGCCGATTGGGCGCCGCATTCAATCCGCATTGCGCTGTCATCCACCCGGCTCGGCTGGCCCGGGGCCTAGCCGACTCCGTCGAGGCTCGCGGCGCCGCCGTCTACGAGCAGACAACCGTGACTGAAATCGGGACTCGACGGGTGATCACGGATCGGGGCAACGTCACGGCCCAATTCGTGATCAGGGCGACAGAAGGCTTCACCCCTTCGCTGAAGAAGGAGAAGCGGACGCTGGTCCCGGTGTATTCGCTGATGATCGCGACCGAACCATTGCCCAACGCTGTCTGGGACGAGATCGGGCTGTCTCGACGGCAAGCCTTCAACGATGCTCGCCACCTGATCATCTACGGCCAGCGCACCGCCGACGGCCGGTTCGCGTTCGGCGGCCGCGGTGCCCCGTATCACTTCGCAAGCGCGGTGCGGCCAGAGTTCGACCGAGATCCGGCGGTGCACGACTCGCTGCACGCCACGCTGCGCGATCTATTTCCTCAAATCGCCGATGCCGCGATCACCCACCGCTGGGGTGGGCCACTCGGCCTCCCTCGCGACTGGTACTGCGGCGTGGGAATGGACGCTTCGACAGGCACGTGCTGGGCAGGCGGATACGTCGGCGACGGTGTCGCAACATCGAACCTGGCTGGACGAACGCTGACGGATCTCATCCTCGGACGCCACACGGACCTGGTCAGCCTGCCCTGGGTCGGTCACCGTTCGCGGCGTTGGGAACCCGAGCCGATCCGCTGGATGTCGATCCGCACATCGCTGAAGTTGCCGGCGGGAGCGGATCGCTACGAGGAGCGACATGAGCGACCGGAGCGCCTCCGTCGCTGGGTACTCGACAAGCTGACCGCGCACTGACCGATCGTCGGCTAGTGATACCCAGCCGTCGGGTCGCGCCCCGTTGAACCGGATCACGCGGGCGATTCACTAAACTGGCCTCCGATGAGCCTGACTGAGACCCTTCCGACTCGGTACTACACCGACCCCACCATTTGGGAGATCGAGAGGCATCAGATTTTCGCCAAGACGTGGATCATGGTCGCGAACGACCAGCAACTCCCCCGGTCGGGCGATTACATCACCGAGAACCTCGCCGGTTGGCCGATCTTCGTTCAGCGCGCCGATGACGGCGGCCTGCGTGCGTTCCACAACATGTGCCCACATCGCGCCGGACCGATCGTCTGGGAAGGCACCGGCCATCAGGCAAATCTCGTGTGTCGCTACCACGGATGGGCATTCGACCGGGAAGGTCTGCTCATCAATGCTCGCGACTTCGGTGCTGATGCGCCTGATGGCACGTGCCTCACCAAGGTTCGAGCCCAATCATGGCGAGGTTTCATCTTCGTCACACTCGATCCGACATTGCCGGACCTCGTCGAGTGGCTGGCCGGATTCGTCCAAGAGTGCGATGCCTACAACACCGACGGCTACGTCTTCCACAGCCGCACCATTCGCCATACGAAGATGAATTGGAAGGTCTACAACGACAACTTCCTCGAGGGCTATCACCTCCCCCTCGTGCATCCCGCGATGAGCAAAGAGGTCGAGGCAATGGGATACCGGGTTGAGGGCAAGGGCGATCCGCGGTGGAACATCCATACCGCGCCCCGGCGCGACGGCCAGACGTGGAGCGGCGTGTGGGGTTATTTCTATCCCTGCTTCTCGTTCGACATCTTTCCGGGCGGGATGGCCGTCGAACGGTGGCTGCCCGTTGGCAACGGCCAGACTGACCTGATTTTTGAATACTTCTTCGCCGACGATGCCGTCGATATCGAGACCATCGTCAAGGACAGCGAAGAGGTGGCCGACGAAGACGTTCGCGTCGCCGAAATGGTCCAGAGCAATCTGCAGGCGGGGCTGTACGTCACCGGCTGGCTGAGCCCGAAGCACGAGCATGCCCTCGGCGAGTTCCACCAGATGGTTCGCGCCGCAGTCGACCCGTATACACCGCGCTGACCGACCGAACCAGATTCAACTCGGGAACGTGTCTGGCAGGTCGGTGCTGTACAGCCAGTCGTCG
>JANOQU010000486.1:0-3301 GCA_031422355.1 Actinomycetes bacterium | reverse complement strand
CGCTTCCCAACGTCGTACTGGGACGGGTTCAGCCGGCCGAGCGGTTGGCGGAGGTTCTGGCCACTGGCGATGTCCACGTCGTGCCGCTGCGCGCTGGCCTGGCGCGAGTCAGTGTGCCGTCCAAGACCTATTCCATTCTGGCGGCCGGCCGGCCCCTCCTCGCCGCGATCGACCCTGGAACCGAGGTACCACGCATCGTTTCTGGCGCCGATGCCGGTGTGTGCGTCGATCCGGATCGTCCCGATCTGTTCATCGCCGCCTTGCGCGAAATGCTCTCTGACGCTGTGCGACTGGCCGAAATGGGCGCCAACGGTCGGCGATGGGTCGAGGGCGCAGCATCGCCGGCAGCCGTCGCAAAGACCTACGCCGACCTGTTCGTCGAGCTGTCACACCGCGATGGCCCGGGCGGCTTGCCCACGGTCCGTTGACGGGGGAACCGCACCATCAGCCGCTAGCCTCGCATACTCGTGGCTACCAGTTCGTCCGCTAGCAAAGTCGCCAAGCTCGCTCAGAAGGGCAAAGGCAAGAAGGTGCGCTTCCAGGGCGGCACCGTCTTTCCGGCGGTCATCGTTGGCGTGCTGGTTCTTCTGCTTCCCCTCGTCGTGTACGCCCGTCAATCGCGGCCCGGTCCTGGTGAGGGAGCGCCGACGATCAACGATCACTGGCATGCGGCGTTCGGGACGTATATCTGCGACGAGAACGGTCTGCTCGAGTTGCCAGTGCTGACCGGAGCCCTCGAAGACGAGGGCACGGACAGCTTCAACAAGTACCAGCGAACCGGTGTGCACTCCCACGGCGACGGCGTTATGCACTGGCATCCGTTCACCGGCGCAGCGACCGGCACCAACGCCAAGCTCAAGGTCTTCCTCAACAACTACGGGATCAAGCTCTCCGACGACAAGCTCACCTTGCCGGCAGAGCAAGGTGGTGACGTCTTCGAAGAAGACGTCACCACATGCAAGGTCGACGGTTCGGAAAAGAATGCGTCGATCAAGTTGTGGGTCTGGGACAACTACTCGACGGTCGCGACCGCTGATCCTGCGGTGTACACCGCGAATATGGGCGACGTTCGGCTGAAGAACGACGGCATGGTCTTTGTGATCGCGTTCGTTCCCGATGACGTGGATCCCGTTGCGCCAGAGTACGCAGCTCGCTTGCCTGAACTCGGTGCCGCCGATGGCAGCGGTCAGGTGACGCCGGATACCACGGTGACGGACGGGTCCGTGACGGACTCTTCAACTGGCTCCTCAACCGCCGATACCTCGACTGCCGACACCTCAACGGCGGACACCACGGATGGCACGACTGCATCCAGCGTCGCAACGTCGGAAGTCAGTACTCCAACTACAGGCGGATGATGCGCGCCGTCGTCCTCGTGGGAGGGTTCGGAACGAGACTCCGGCCGCTCACGTATTCGGTGCCGAAACCAATGCTGGAGGTCGGACACGTCCCGATCATCGAGCGGCTGATCCGCAATCTTGTCCGCGGTGGAGTCACTGATGTGACCCTGGCGCTCGGTTTCAAACCAGAGCCGTTCATCGAAGCGTTCCCGGACGGCACCTGTGGGGGAGCGACGCTGATGTACGCGGTCGAGCCTGAGCCACTCGACACCGGCGGAGCGATCCGATTCGCTGCCCTCTACGCGGGTATCGACGACACGTTCGTGGTTGTCAACGGCGACGTCCTCACCGATCTCGACGTCGCAGGCCTCGTTGCGTTTCATCGCAGAAGAGACGCAGAGATCACACTGCATCTCACGCCGGTCGAAGATCCCTCCGCATTCGGTGTCGTCGAGCAAGACGAGCGTGGTCTGGTCAGCCGGTTTATCGAAAAGCCTCCGGCTGGCACCGCACCGAGCAACTTGATCAATGCCGGAACGTATGTGTTCGAGCCGAGCGTGCTGCAACGAATTCCTTCCGATCGCAAGGTGTCGATCGAGCGTGAGATCTTCCCGGTCGTCGCTGGCGAGGGGCGGCTCTTCGCAATGGCGACCGACGACTACTGGATCGATACCGGTCGGCCTGACCTGTATCTGCAAGCGAATCTCGACGTGATCTCGCCGCGTCGACCAGTCCACAACAGGGCCGAACCAATCCACCACGATGCCGTGGTGGGGGCGGACTGCGCGATCGAATCATCCGTCGTCGGGGCTGGGGCGCGTATTGGTGACGGAGCATCGATCACGAATTCGGTCATTCTCAGCGGCGCAGTGGTCGGCGTGGGGGCCACGATCAGTGCAAGCGTCGTGATGGGTCAGGTCGGGCGGGGCGCCGGAGTGCGCAACTGCGTGATTGGTGCCGATGGCCAGGTCGTCGACGGTGACCAGCGAAGCGACGAGCGCATCCCGTCACCCGATACCTGAGCCGCAGACGAGGAGGCGGCATGCGTCGTCTGGCAGCATGGCGGACATGATCCCGATGGTCGTTGGCGGAGCAGGCTTTCTCGGCTCTCATTTGGTCGACCGCCTGATTGCCGAAGGTTTCGTGACCGATGTCGTCGATGACCTGTCGACGAGCTCGCTCGGGAATCTCGCCGATGCTCGCGCCGCCGGTGGATCGTTGAAGATCCACACCCTCGACGTCCGCACCGGAGACTTTTCGTCGCTGGTCGGAATGCGTCGGCCGGACGTCATCTATCACCTTGCGCTGCTCACGCCGGGACAGAGTCGACACGACAGCGACGGGACAGCAATCGCCAACGTGTTGGCGGTTCTCGAGGCCGCTCGAATGCACGGTGTCGGCAAAGTTGTCGTTGCGCTGCCGGCTGGCGACCTCTACGGCGAGATCCCGCAGCGTGACCTGCCCGCCAAGGAGTCGAGACCGTTTCAACCGCTTGGGCTTCGGGGCGTCCTGGCCAGAACCGTGACCGAACTGCTGTCGGTCTACCGTGACGAGTTCGCCGTCGAGCACACGGCCTTGGCGATGAGCACCGTGTACGGACCTCGCCAGCGAAGTTCCGATGGCGTCGTGGCAGCATTTGCCTCAGCGGCCGTTGCCGGCCGGCCGTTCGTCCTCCACGGCGATGGTCGCCAGACGCGCGATCTGCTGTACGTCGACGACGCGGTCGATGCCCTCGTGCGCGCCGGCCAGCGAGGGAGCGGTCTCATCGTCAACGTCGGAACCGGCGTCCAGACGTCGATTCGTGAACTCGTCCAGTTGATCGATCCACTGGCGTTGGTGACGAACGTCGCTCGCAGACATGGTGACCTGACCCGAATCGCGGTCGCTCCGACCCGCGCCCGAATCCATCTGCAGTGGTCGCCGTGGACAGACTTGACAATCGGCGTCCGCGCGACGGTGGA
>JANOQU010000485.1:0-2713 GCA_031422355.1 Actinomycetes bacterium | reverse complement strand
AAGATGCTGTCCTCGTCCACGTTGCGGCGACCGCAGTGCCAGGAATCGAGATCGTGTTGCTCGACACGCAGTATCTCTTCGCAGAAACAAAATGGTTGGTCGACGAGTTGACGCGGACCCTGGACCTCAACTTGCGGATCGTTCATCCGTTGGCGCACATCCAGCCAGACAACCTGTGGCAGAGCGATATCAACGCATGCTGTGCCGTACGCAAGGTGGAACCGCTCAACCGTTCGTTGGAGGGCAAGCAGGCGTGGATCACCGGGGTTCGCCGCGTCGATGGTCCGACACGTGCCAACGCGCCGGTCGCCAGCTACGACATCGGCCGCAACATCGTCAAGCTCAATCCATTGGCCGCTCTGAGCGACGAGGACATGGCGCTCTACGCCCAGTTGTACGAACTGCCGGCGAACCCGCTCACCGAGCGCGGGTATCCGTCGATCGGATGTTGGCCGTGCACCCGGCCAGTCGCGCCGGGCGAAGACAAGCGGGGCGGCCGTTGGGCCGGAGCAGCCAAGACCGAATGCGGGCTGCACGTATGAACATCGGGTCCAACCGGGCTGACAGCCCGTCTGAAGCTCCGTCCGCGGCGTCGGCCGCGGCAGCAGCGTCGCTGCATCTTGATGCGTTGACGGACGAGGCGATCACGATCATCCGCGAGGTCGCCGCCGAGTGTGAGAACCCGGTTCTACTCTTCAGCGGCGGCAAGGACAGCGCGGTGCTGTTGCACCTCGCTCTGCTCGCTTTTGCGCCTGCCCGCCTTCCGTTCCCCGTCATGCATGTGGACACCGGTCACAACTTCGCCGAGGTGATCGAATACCGCGACCGATTCGTCGCCGACACCGGTGTTCGATTGGTAGTCGCCAGTGTTCAAGCGTCCATCGACGCCGGACGAGTTGTCGAAGACACCGGACCGCGGGCCAGCCGGAACAGGCTGCAATCGGTCACGCTGCTCGACGCGATAGCCGAGCACGGATTCGACGCTGCATTCGGCGGTGGCCGGCGCGACGAGGACAAGGCCCGCGCCAAGGAACGGATCCTCAGCTTTCGCGACCGCCAGGGTCGTTGGGACCCACGCCAGCAGCGGCCCGAGCCGTGGGGCGTACTCAACGCTCGCATCCGCAAGGGCGAGCATCTTCGGGCATTTCCGCTCTCGAACTGGACCGAAGTCGACATCTGGAATTACATCGCACTGCACAACGTCGACCTGCCGAGCATCTACTACAGCCACAACCGGACCGTTGTCGAGCGCGACGGGATGTTGCTGTCGGTGGGCGGACCAGTCGTGCTCGAACCACATGAAACGGCCTTCGATGCCGTCGTGCGGTACCGCACAGTGGGCGACGCAAGTTGCACCGGCGCGGTGGAGTCGACCGCCGCAACCGTTGCGGACGTGATTGCCGAAGTCGCCGCCGCCCGCATCACCGAACGCGGCGCTACACGAGCCGACGACACATTCAGCGAATCTGCCATGGAAGACCGAAAGCGAGAGGGATACTTCTGATGACCTACGCCACCACCAACACTGCAACCGCGGTCGCCCAGCGCGGCACGCTGCGGATCGCGACGGCAGGGTCCGTCGACGACGGCAAGAGCACGCTGATCGGGCGTCTCCTGCACGACACCAAGACTGTGTTCGAGGATCAACTCAGCGCGGTCATCAAGGCCAGCCGTCGTTACGGAGATGGCGAGACCAATCTCGCCCTGCTCACCGATGGCTTGCGTGCCGAACGCGAGCAGGGCATCACGATCGACGTCGCCCACCGCTACTTCGCAACGCCGTACCGCAGCTTCATCGTTGCCGATACGCCTGGCCACGCCCAGTACACCCGCAACATGGTCACTGGTGCGTCAACCGCCGATGTCGCGATCGTGCTTGTCGATGCCCGCCATGGCGTGGTTGAACAGACTCGCCGGCACTCCTTCATTGCCACGCTGTTGGGCGTCAAGGCGATCATCGTTGCCGTGAACAAGATGGACCTGATCGAGTGGGACGAGGCAGAGTTCAATTGCATCGCCAAGGAAGTCGACGAATACGTGCGGGCATTGCCCACGCCGGTCCCCGTGATGGCGGTGCCGTTATCCGCTCTGCTCGGCGACAACGTCGTGGAAGCCTCGAGTCACTCGCCGTGGTACGACGGCATGCCATTGCTGCAACTGCTCGAAGAGTTCGATGCCGAGCCTCAGGCTGAGGTTGGTGCCCGCCTGCACGTTCAGCGAGTCATTCGCCCCCAAGGCGGCGAGTTCGCCGACTTCCGCGGCTACGCGGGGGTTGTCACAGGCGGGTCCCTGGCGGTTGGCGACGAGATCTCGATCCAGCCAGCGGGGCTTCGGACCACGGTGGCTGCCTTGCACCGTGCCGGCAAGTCGGTCGATTCTGCAGCCGCCGGGCACGCGCTTGTTGTCGAGTTGGCCGACAAGGTCGATGTCGCCCGTGGCGACGTGCTCGTCGTCGATGGATTCGGAATCGCCCCGCTCGTTGGAGAGTCCGTCGAGGCCGACATCTGCTGGATGATCGATCAGCCGCTCACGGTAGGCGCCCGCTACTGGTTCAAGCACGGCAGTCGTACGGGCCGGGCAACGGTCACTGCCATTGATCACCGTCACGATCTCTTGACGCTTGACCGAGAGCCCGTCGACCGCCTGGTGCTCAATGACCTCGGCCGGATTCGGCTTCGGCTCAGCGAACCCATCGTCGCTGACCGGTACGTCG
>JANOQU010000484.1:0-8542 GCA_031422355.1 Actinomycetes bacterium | reverse complement strand
GGCAGCCATTGCTGTTTCTGGGCCTCGGTGCCACCCTTGACGAGGGCTCGGGTGAGAATCTCGGGGCGGGTGATCAGCGAGCCACCGATACCGAGCGAGCCGCGGGACAGTTCCTCTGTCGCGACCACCATTGCGATGTACTCGCCGTCGCCACCCTCGCTGAACCCGCCGTACTCGGCCGGAACGCTGAGCCCGAACGCGCCCATCTCGGCGAGGCCGCTGATGATTTCCTCGGGTACGTCGGCATTGTGGCGATGCACGTGCTCGGCCTTCGGTGCGATCACCTTGTCGGAGAAGGCCCGGAATGTGTCCTGCACCATCTCGTAGTCGTCAGCGAGGTGCCGTGGCCCGGCCGTCGACGCCAGCGATGCGAGAAATTCGGGTGCTCGGTAGGTCTCGAGAAAGGCTTGGGCACTGTGCAGCGGGGTGACGTCGACGCCCCACGCAGCCTCGCGACCAATCAGCCGAGTGATGAGGTCGTGAGCCATGTCGGCCGCATAGGCGCAGGTGATTCGTGCCTCGACCTCGCCCTTGGCTCCATAGTCCAGCAGTGAGCGCGCCGTTGCAACCGCCGATGCCGCATGGGCGATGTCGTAGGCCACGACCTGATTCGCATCGGGTCCACCGTTCGCAGCCAGATGACGAACCGCCTTGCCAACGATTGCCTGGGCGAGTTCGATGACTTCACTGGCTGCCTGGAGGTCTGCTGCGGTCGAGGACGGTTCGCTCATCTCCAAATGTTACCGAGCGGTATCAATCCAACCGAATCCACCACCCGAATGCCAGACTCGTGCGATGTCGATCGTCGATCCGTCGTCCATGCCCGAGGTCAATCTCTGCGTCTACTGCGGCACGAATGTCGGCTCTTCACCCGCGTACCTTGCGGCAGCCAACGATTTGGGTACGGCGATGGCCGCCGCCGGAATCGGGCTGATCTACGGTGGCGGCAAGTTGGGACTGATGGGCGCGGTCGCCGACTCCGTGCTCGCTGGCGGGGGCAATGTCGTGGGCGTGATCCCGGAGAGTTTGGTCCGAGCCGAACTCGCCCACGAGAGTCTGACCCAGTTGGAAGTGGCCGACTCGATGCATTCGCGTAAGGCAAGAATGGCCGAGCTTGCGACCGGATTCGTCGCCCTCGCCGGTGGTTTCGGAACGTTCGAGGAATTGCTCGAGGTGCTCACCTGGAACCAACTCGGCTTCATCCGAAAGCCAGTTGTGTTGTTCGATGTCGAAGGTTTCTACGCGCCGCTGCTGCAGATGTTCGACTCGGCCGTCGCGGCTGGCTTCGTTCGCGCTGAACATGCCGCGCTTGCCCAACGGGCGACAACAGTGAGCGAGGTCCTGGCCCTGGCGACCGCGCCGGCGCCGGCAACGGCACACAAGTGGATCGACCGTGACGGCGGCCTGGCCGAGGTTGATGCAGGCAACTGAGGGCGCTGAGAACCCGGGCCAACTCAAGCCTTGATCAACGCGACCCTGCGCAGCACGTCGGCCATTGCGTCCGCGGCTGCGCGAATGACGTCCAAGGCGACCGGCTGCTCGGCAATGTTGCGCAAGCTGACGACGTGTTTGATGGTGGCGCGGACCTCTCCGCCAGTTTCATCCGCTGCCCACAGACCGGCCGCAGACTTCGAGGCGACGTCGCCGGTTGTTGCGGTGTAGAGCATTCTGCATGCGCCGAGGAGACACCACTCCGGCACCGTGCTCGGCAACGTGGCGGCTGAGTCGAGCTCGGAGATGGCGCCTCGCAAACTGGCCAGCACGCCGCTCCAGTATGACGCTGCGTTGTCGTGGACGAATCGAATCCGCTCGATTCGATCAAGCGGCACGCCGAGGTCGCCAGGCCGTGGCCCCCGGACGGCAATGCCGTAGATGGACAGCGTGTACCACGTCACGGGATTGATCTCGAAGCACTCGCCGTCGTGATGAAATTCGCCGTCGAGGGTCCACGGTCTCGAGACGCCAACCGGCGCGACGGTCAGGTCACCCCACGCCAGGAAGGGGCCGTCAACCCGAGCGTCCGGATGACGCTCGACGTGAATGGCGTGGGCGGTCAGCAGTGTCGCCGCCATCTCGTCGTCTGCCGGCTCAGCTGTCAACGCAATGATGTCGACATCGCTGCTGCGCGGCTGCCAGTCCTGCAACGCTGCCGACCCCACCACGTACAAGCCCTCGACGGTGCCGGGGGCGATCTCGTCGAAGGTGTCCAGCCAGGTTTGTGCGACGTCGTCCCAGTTGTGCATGGGTCAAGCTTGTCAGCCACATCCGCGTCGGCGCGCTACGTTCGCCATGTGCCTGATCTTCCATTGCATGCTTATGATCTCGACTGGCCGACGAATGGCTTTTCCGTCGGCGACATGGACTCGGATCCCGAAGTCGATGCCGCCGCAGTGCGCGAGGCAATGGCGACCATCGCCGCGACGGAGGGCGACCAAGGCGTGTCGCTCGCGACGCTGGTGATTCACCGCGGACGGGTCGTGGCCGAACAATACGGGGTAGGCGTCGACGCCGACACCACGCTGATCTCGTGGAGCATGGCCAAGAGCATCACCCAGGCAATCGTGGGAATGCTGGTCGGCGACGGGCTGATCGATCTCGACGCACCGGCGGCCGTGCCGGAGTTCATCGGAACCGACAAGGCTGCGATCACCCCGAGGCAATTGTTGGCAATGAAGCCGGGACTGGAATTCGTCGAGGACTATGTCGACGACTCTGTGTCGCATTGCCTGGAGATGCTGTTCGGCGCTGGCAAGGACGACCACGCCGGCTATGCCGCGAGCCAGCAACTGATTCATCAGCCCGGAACGGTCTGGAACTACTCGTCGGGAACGACCAACATTCTCAGCAGGTTGGCAGGAGACGTCATCGCGGCGGGCAGCTCTGGATCTCACGAACCAGCGATGAGCGAATTCCTGGATCGACGTCTGTTCAGCCCGCTCGGGATGCGCACGGCGTCACCGAAGTTCGACACGGTGGGCACGTTCGTCGGCTCGTCGTACGTCTACGCCACGGCCCGCGACTTTGCCAAATTCGGATACCTGTTCCTGCGCGACGGCATCTGGGAGGGCAAGCGTTTGCTGCCCGTTGGCTGGGTCGACTACACGCGTGAGGTCGTTGCGGTCGACGAGAATCCGCCCCACTTCGGGTACGGAGCCCACTGGTGGATCTGGCGCGACGAACCCGGGTCGTTCGCAGCCCACGGCTACGAAGGTCAGTACATCGTCGTGGTGCCAGAACGCGACCTCGTCGTCGTGCAGTTGAGCAAGATCCCGACCGAGGTCCGGCCACCGCTGATCGCCCAACTCAGACGGATCATTGGTGCATTCAGCAAGGGTTGATGGTCAACACGGCCCATTTCCTCCTGCTCCGGCATATGGCTGCGAGGTGAGCTCCGATTGAGCCGTGGCGGCGTGTGCTAACAAGAAGGGGTGGCACACGACATGGGCGAACTTCGCGCCGCCCATCCGGGCGGCAGAAATCCGGTCGTTGAATTGACCCCGGCAGTCGGTCAGGTCTCCAAGGCACCGCTGCGGCCGCTGCGGTCGATTCTCAAGGTGGTCGCCTTCGCCGCGATCATCTGGTTCTTCGTTCTCCCGCTGATCCCGGGCTTCCGCAAGGCAGCGACCGAACTTCGCGAAGTCAGCCCGTTGCTGCTGTTGATCGGCCTCGGGCTGGAAGTCGCCGCTCTGTTCTGCTATTCGTTGCTCACTCGCGCCGCGCTGGGGGAGTCGGGTCGGCTCGTCTCTGCCTGGCGACTTTTCCGGATTCAGATGAGCACCAAGGCCCTCGGCAGCGTCGTGCCCGGCGGCAGCGCCGCGAGTTCAGCATTGGGCTACCGGTTGATGACGATGTCACGCGTGCCCGGTCCCGACGCAGGTTTCGCGCTCGGCACGGCCGGCCTGGGTTCGGCCGTTGTCCTCAACCTCATCTTCTGGGTTGGACTGATCATCTCGATCCCGCTCAACGGCGTCAACAAGGCGTATGTCAGCGCCGCAATCGCCGGTGTACTGATCATGGGCCTGGCCGCCGCGATCGTGTTCGGTCTGATGGAAGGCCAGCAACGGGCCGAGAAGATTCTTCGCTGGATCGCCCGTCGACTGCGTCAGAACGAGGACCGGGCCGGCGATGCGGTTCGTCATATCGGTGGCCGGATCGAGGACATGGTCAAGGACAAAGCAATGCTCGGCAGAGTCGTCGGTTGGGCTGTCGCCAACTGGTTGCTCGACGCCGCCGCGCTCTGGGTGTTCTTGCGTGCCTACGGCGAGTCATTGGGATTCGATGGTCTGATCGTGTGTTTCGGATTGGCCAACATCGCGGCGGTCGTTCCAATCACGCCGGGCGGCCTGGGCATCGTCGAAGGCGTCTATGTGCCGACGCTGGTCTGGTTCGGCCTGACTCGCGGCACCGCCACCCTTGGCGTCGCGTCGTACCGATTGGCACAACTGTTCTTCCCGATCTTGCTCGGCGGACTGCTGTACCTCACGCTGCGAGTCGGACCATGGAAAATTCAACGCGACCACGAGTTGAAACGCCTTCGCGATGTGGCTTCAGACTCCACCAACGAGATGGAGACATCGCTCGAGTTCTACGAGCGATTCACCCGCAGGCCACCACGGAGTGACGAGTCGATCGAATTGGCGCGGACCAATCCCGAACTTTGGGAGCCAAGGCTCGATTTCGGCGATGACGAAGACGACGACCTCCGCAACGACGAAAACATCGATCTCCGCGACGATCAAGGCGACGCCGACGCGTAGTCGTCGCTTGCTGACGACATGATTGATCAACAAGCGGCCGGTCGAGTCCTGTCGTGGGGGCTTGACCAACTCAGAGATCTTCCGTGGCGGCATACTCGAGATCCGTGGAAAGTCCTGGTCAGCGAGGTGATGCTTCAGCAGACCCAGGTCGATCGGGTGATTCCAAAGTGGCTCGACTTCATTTCGGCATTCCCGACCCCGGCCTCGTGCGCAGCGGCACCGCTGGGAGAAGTCTTGATGTTGTGGCAGGGTCTCGGTTACCCCAGACGGGCCCGTTACTTGCACTCGGCCGCCCAACGGATCACTGCGCTCGGCTCATTCCCTCGCTTGCTCGCGGATCTGCTCGAACTCGACGGTGTGGGTGCATATACGGCGCGGGCGCTGCAGGCGTTCGCGTTCGAGATCGACGCCGCAGTCGTCGATACGAACATCGCCCGTGTCTATGCGCGCCTCGGCGGGGTTCGTCTCACGGCCAAGCAGGTGCAGGCATGCGCCGACGCTGCGCTGCCGCAGGGCCAGTCGTGGGCTTGGAACCAATGCCTGATGGATCTCGGTGCAGTCCTGTGCCGCCCGCTAAACCCGCGATGCGACGAATGCCCGTTGCGCGGCGGATGTCGATATCGCGGGGTCGGCGACGATCCAGCCGTTGGCTCGGCTGGCGTCAGTGTTGGGCAGAGTCGGTTCGAGGGATCAGACCGTCAAGGCAGGGGCCGACTGATCAAGGCGCTGGGTGCCGGCGCAGTCGCTGTCGACGTGCTGGATCTCGCAATGGGGTGGCCTGGCCAAATCGACCGGGCGAACCGGGTTGCGGCATCGGTCGTAGCCGACCGACTCGCATGCCTCGACGATGGCTACTACCGCCTCCCATAGACCCGAACCCTAACCCCCAACCCCGACCCCCAACCAGCCTCTCACTTCAGCCGGTCGCTCCCTATTAGTTAGGAAGCGCTGGGGGTGAGGTTGTCACGGTGGCGAGGATTTCGTTGAAGACGAGGTCGGCGTAGGCGCGCATCTCGTCGTCGGTGCGGTCCTGCACCGGGTGTGGGGTGAAGACCCTCGAAACGGTGGGAAAGCCGAGAGAGTTTGCTTGGGCGGTGGCGGCCGAGACGAACTCCCCGCTCGCGACGAACATGCTGGGAATGCCCCGGCGCTCCAGATCAACAATGTCGTGCACACTGCACGACGTACAACTGCCTCAATCGGCGAGTGCCTCGATCACGACCTCGCATTGGCTGGCGATTTCGTGGCGAAGATCGACGGGCGCAGGCTTGGTGAAGGTCGGCTTGCGGAATCGCTTCACGTTCGCGCCAACCTCGATCAATCGCTGTTCGATTTGGTCGAGGAACACGTCGCCTCGCGCCTTGGAGATGTCGAGCAGTCCAACCGTGAGACCAGACAATGATGCGGGCCGGGTGCAGCGGGTCAGTTCGGCCAGTTGCCGCTCGCTAGTGGGATCGAGGAAGATACTGGTCATGGGGCGTGCTCCGATTCGGGCTGGGTCTGAGATGTTGTCCGAGTTGCTGTGGTGTCGACGATTCGGGTGACCGGTTGGCTGCCAATGGCACCGTTCGCCCAGCCGCCGATCATGGCCGAAAACAGGCCGGCCCCGCCGCCCGCGTGGACGAGCAGGATTCCGTCGGGACGAAACTTCGGCAGTGTTGCGTCGTGCAGATGTGCCGGCACACCTTCGGCAATTCCGCCAGCGCCGCGGACGAGTTCGGCACCGGGAATCTGCAGTCGGCCGTGCAACTCGGCGAGCAGCCGATCTCGATCCCATCCTGCGTCGGCGAACACGCGAGCGTGTTCGGGACCGACGACGAGGATCGCGTCGAAGGCAAGAATCAGCTTGGGATTGTGCAGTGTGCGCAGACATGCAGCGAAGGTGTTGGCCAACTCGTCGGGCTGCCGGGCGAGTTGGTCGACGATGCAGCGCGGGCCCTCGCCAGCGAACACGGTGACGGTGTCGACATCGCCGGCAAACCCGGCCGCAACTGACAGCGAGGAAAACGGAGAGGCTTGGTCGTCTTCGGCAAAACAGAAACTGAGCTTGCCAGGGTTGCCGTGAGTTGCGCGGTCTACGTCGCCGGGTCGCCCTCCGCCGACATTACGGATGACCAATTGCACGGCGCGGCCAATGGTCATGTTGGCCCGGTTGCCCTGACCGAACACGTTCATCCCACTGTTCATCCCGATCACACGGGTGCCCGGGCCGTTACACACGATGACGGGGCCGACGGGCATCGTCGTCGCCAGAACGCCGTGGATGTTGAAGTCGGCGGTGCACACTGCTTCGATCGAAGCGATCACCCACGGTAGGTATTCGGGTTTGCAGCCGGCCATTACTGCATTGATCGCGATCTTCTCGACGGTGACGTCGACGAGATCCGGCGCGACGACTGCAACGACTTCATTTGGCGCCCGTGTGGTTCCGGTGAGCATCCGCAACACCCTGGCCTCGGTCGGAGCAACGACCGGCAGGCCGTCGGTCCAGCCCCGGTCGAAGAATGCCTCGGCTTCGTCCTCGGCGGCGGCCACCTCGACTCGCCTGGCCCGCAGTGAGGACCCGCTGAACCGGGCCCGCAATTCATCCTCCAGATTCGGATCCACCGACATCGAGCCGCAACCGGGCCGCATCACCGGCAGTTCCTCGCCGAGATCGGCGATGCCAGTGAGGTCACGCCACCCCTGCTTGCTCCAGCCAACCGTGCGCGACGCCTCGACCCCTTCGACCAGATGAATCAACGTCGGCACGGTCTCGATGTCGTGATGCCAGCTGATCCCGAGGTCGGCATCGTGGATTGGATGCACGCCATCGGGAAAGGTCGGGTCGTCCTGGGTGTAGACCACTGCGTCGCATTCGACGACCAGACGTTGAATCACCGGTGTCACCATCACGCACGTTGCGCACTCGCGCTTGACGATCACGATGAAGCCGTCGATCACGATCGAGCCGCTTCGATCGACGAACGGACTGTGTGACGACGCTGGCGTGATGTCGGACTGAATCATCTGTGACTCCGGTCGCCCGTGGTCTCGATCGCGAGCACGGGTGGTACACACAATTCACAGGCGTGGCGACTGAGAGCACCGGCGGTGTTTCTTGCCATAGGCGCGACCGTAGCTGCTGCGACGGACGTCACAAGCGTCCAACATTTACAAATCCGCGATGAGTGCTTAGGTTGAATGGTTGGGGGTTACTGGTGGAACGAAATGATGCAATCGGGGTGACCTTTCATGGCGTGCGCGGGTCGACCCCGTGTCACGGTGGCGACATCACTCGCTACGGGGGCAACACGTCGTGCGTTTCGTTGGCCATACCCGGTCATCAGCCGATTCTGTTCGACATGGGTACCGGCATGCGCTACTTCGGTTCGCTCCAGCCGACAGATGGCAGCTTCACCGGACACGTGCTGCTCAGCCACCTTCACTGGGATCACACTCAGGGACTTCCTTTCTTCAGCCCAGTTCTGTGCCCCGGCTCCAGCCTCGACATCTATGGGCCCGCCCAAGAAGATGGTCGCACGGTCGGCGAAGTATTGTTCGAGACGATCAAGCCACCACTCTTTCCGATCAGCCTCACCGAGTTTCCTGGCCGGATCGCGTTCCATGACGTCAGCGACACTGACTTCTCATTGCCCGGCGATGTGTCCGTCAAGGCAAGGCTGATCCCTCACGTCGGACCCACCTGCGGCTATCGAGTCACGTGGAACGACGTGTCGCTGACGTCATGGAACGCGATCCGGCCAGGAAACTCGGTGAGGCTGATCGGAAAGAGTGGTGGCTTG
>JANOQU010000483.1:0-5397 GCA_031422355.1 Actinomycetes bacterium | reverse complement strand
CCCGTCGATCCGCGGCACGCATGTCTGGACGTGCCAAGCCCGCGCAACTGGTCCGTCGATTCCATCGAGAACTTGTGCTGCAACCAACCACAAAAGGGCCGCCTTGGCACTGTGGTCGCTGACCGAGATCAGGCCCATCATCCCGAATACAGCGCCCAGGGCGGTTGCGCCGTGGACGTACCATCCGCGACGGATGTCCTGTTTGCACGGAACGAAGGCGGCAGCTTCGGGGGAGCCCGGTGCCGTGTCCCCGGCGTGGGTCTGGTTCGACATAGTTGATGGAGCGGACTTTCTACAGCGTGACTCGGTTGGGTCCGACGGTGACAGGATGCTAGCGCTGCTGGTGCCCCGGTCCGAGCCCAACGGCGTATAGCCTGCCCGCCGTGCTCGACAGGCCTCCCCAACGACCGACGCTGTCGAATCGCCTTCGCGGTATCGCCAAGCGGGCAACGGGCGAATTCGTCCATTGGGCATGGGCGACGGCGGTCGAGTCGGCTGCGATTGGACCCCATAGCTCGCGTGGCCGACGGTTCGGAAAGTTTGGACTCAACAGTGTCATCTGCTTCCCGACGAACACGATCTTCAACGAGCAGTTCATTCACATCGGCTCGGGCACGATGTTCGGTCCGCAGATCACGCTGTCGGCGGGCATGGTCCCAGGCCAGGAGTGCATCAGTAACCCGGTCATCTCGATTGGCGACCGATGCCTGTTTGGCAAGGGCAGTGGCATCGTCGGTCATTTCGAAATCGTCATCGGCGACGACGTCTGGACCGGACATCACGTCTACATCACCGACCAGAACCACGACTACCGAGACGTCACCAGGCCGATCTCCCAACAGTCGATGCCTGAGCGTTCGGTGAGCATCGGCGATGGTTCGTGGCTCGGCTACGGGACGGTGGTTCTGCCGGGTAGCCGAATCGGCAAGCACGTGGTTGTCGGAGCGAACTCCGTTGTGTCCGGTGAACTCCCTGACTATTGCGTTGCGGTCGGGAGCCCAGCGCGTGTTGTCAAGCAGTGGTCGACAGAACGTGGCTGGCACAAACCCGACTGAGTGTCAGCGGCTGATCAGCGACCCGCTGGTACCTGGCAGCTCTTCATCCGATTGTGCTTGGTGAAATCACCAATCGTGAGCGAAACGGGCGAACCATTCAGCGTGGTCTCGTTCAATTCCACGGCGTTGCCGGCGAGTAAGCGCTGCTCCACATCGCGCCGGTCGGCGATGTAGGTGCGGTACAGGCTCTCCCATTCACTGACCAACCGAATGTCGCGTGCCGAGGTCGGCCGGACGGCGAGAACCTCGTTCAGAGTGTCTTCGATGATGTCTGTCGCGTCGCGAACGGCAGCTCCGACATCTTCGGGCGTGCCGTTGGAAACAAGGATGGTTTCCCCGGCATTGACATCGAGCAGGTCGTCGCGAACCTGACAGATCTGCTCCGCCCGCTCTGACCACGAACTGTCGTCCAATTGGGCGAGAGGTTTGTCTGATGCAAAGACGAATGCGTAAATCCACATCACGACACAGAACGCAATCGCGAACAGGACAGCAGCACGCGCAGCGATTTGGCGGCCAGTCAACTTGGATTTCGGCTCGTCGGGTGAGGCAGCCGGTGGCCGGGAAGCAGTCGTTGCGGTCATACGGCCGGCTTGCGGTAACTGACGGCCAGTTGGGTAACGGCCCCGCCGATACCGAGCAGACCGGCGACGAGGGCTCCGCCCCAACCGGTGAAGTATGTGAGGTCCTCGTCGATCAAGTGATCGATCGAGTACTTGCCGGCACCAATGGTGCCGATCGCAAACGCGACGATCGCGATCGATGCGCAGTACTCCCAACCCTGTCCCGCTTTGAAGACGAAGAAACCAACGCTCCAGTGGGCGACGACGATCGCGACCAGCATCACACCGATGACGCCAGCAGCCGCGAGCGGTGTCGCCAGGCCGAGCGCAAACAGCAGCCCGGATCCGACCTCGGTCGTCGCAGCCAGCCGAGCCTGCCACTTCGGCCACTTCATCCCGATGCTGCCGAACCATCCAGCCGTGCCAGCCAGCCCGCCAGCCCCGAAGAACTTGTTGTAGCCGTGATATGCGAGCGACAGACCGAAGAACACGCGCACGACGAGAAGCGCCAGATCGAGGGGATTCACGTGTCGAAGGCTATCCCTGTCACCTCGAACTTCGAAGCGAGTCGAGCAGTTCGTAACGGACGCCGATCAGGTCATTTGTTCGGCCAGCGTGGGCATCTCGCGTCAACAAAATCCGGTTGTGCTGACGAACGGCTTTCCACGTCCGTGACGACGAATCCGGGAACCGAACGGAATACCGGCCAACCACGGCTGCGTGACAGCAAGTGTGGTTGTCGTTGATAGAACTGACCCCATGACCGGGGGATCACATTCGACTGAAGCGCGCCCGAAGCCCGCTGGCAGGATGCAGCGCTGGGGTGACGCCGCGCGGCTGATCCGCGACCTCGTACGGATCAACCCCAAGCCCTTCTACATCGCCGTCAGCGGTGCTGCAGTGTTCGCACTCTGCACAGTCGCATCGTCGGTCGTACTGGAATGGGTGATCGACAACGTGATCGACCCTCGCTTCCGTGACGGCCAGGTCAAGACGGGGACCGTCTTGTCGGGTATCGGGCTGATCATTGCCGTTGGCGTCGTTCGGGCGGTCGGCGTTGTCGTCAGGCGGACCTGGGCCGGCATCGCCCACTGGCGCATCGGCGAGACCATGACCGGCCACGTGGTTGACAGGCTCGTGACCCAACCAATCTCATGGCATCAGCGCCGGGCATCGGGCGATCTCGCTGCCCGTGCAGGCGTCGACGTCGACGCGGCCACTGACGTACTCGCGCCGCTGCCGTTCGCAAGCAGCGTGGTGCTGATGGTGTTCGTATCCGGCGCCTGGTTGCTGTACATCGACGTTCCGCTCGGCCTGATGTCCGTTGCCATCTTTCCGATCCTGATCTGGGTCAACGTGTCCTACCAGCACCGTGTCGACCGGTTCTACACCGACGCCCAGAACCACCTGGGCGACCTGTCCGGCGCCGTCCACGAGAGCTTCGAGGGTGTCCAAGTCGTCAAGGCCTTCGGCGCGGAGGCCCGCGAGACCGAACGCTTGGCCGTCATCGCAGCACGCCTACGAGAGTCCCGGATCTCGGCCCTCTTGCTGAAGGGCACCTTCGACGCGGTACTCGATGCGATCCCGGCGCTGACCAACATCGCCCTCGTGATGTACGGAGCGTTCAGGATTCGAGCCGGCGACGTCACCATTGGCGAGTTGGCCAGCATGATCTACATGTTCACCCTGCTCGTGTTTCCGTTGCGCCTGATCGGGTTCGCGTTGTCCGCCCTGCCCCATTCGCTTGCTGGTTGGCTGCGGATCCGGGAGGTCCTCGACGAACCGGTACTCGATGACCCAGAACTCAGCATTGGCATCGCTGCTGAAGGTTTCGGCCTCACGATGCGCGGCGTGACATACGAGTTCGAACCTGGCAGGCCAGTCCTGATCGATGTCGACCTCGACGTGCCGGCGAACAGCACCGTGGCACTCGTCGGCACGACGGGTAGCGGCAAGACGACATTGCTGCGTCTGGCGGCCGGCTTGATCGAGGCGACCAGCGGCCAGGTGTCGATCATCGCCGGGCAACGCTCGATCGTGCTCCAGGAAGCGTTCCTACTCGGCGACACTCTGCGCGGCAACATCGCGTTCGGCGGCGACTACAGCGACGAACAGATCTGGCAGTCGCTGGAAACAGCGGAGGGTCGAACCTTTATCGAGGAACTGCCCAGGGCACTCGACACAGAAGTCGGTGAACGCGGAGTAAGCCTCAGCGGCGGCCAGCGCCAGCGCGTGGCCCTTGCCAGAGCATTGGTTCGTCAGCCGTCGCTCTTACTGCTCGACGACACCACGTCGGCGCTCGACCCGGCAACTGAGGCGAGGGTCGTTGCCAGGTTGAAGACAGCGCTGGCCGGTTCGACCGTGTTGATGGTGGCTTCTCGGCCGAGCACGATCGCGCTCGCTGATCACGTCGTCTTTCTCGACAACGGCAGGGTCGCAGCGACCGGTACTCACGCGGAGTTGGTCCAGGCGAACGACGTCTATCGATCGATCATGGAAGCGTTCGAGCTTGATCGAAGTACGCCTGACGGCTCCGACGTGCTGCACACCGGTCAGCCGGTGATCTGATGGAGTTCGACGACGAATCCGGAGGCCGAGTCGGGCCCAGTCCCGGCGGTCGGCTCGGTGCCGCCCGGATCCTGAGCCGCGGCATGCAGGAGGCGCCTGTTCTGCGCCAAGGGTTCGGCCTGACGATGTTCTTCGCGGTGCTCGGAGCCGCTGGTCGAGTCGTGATCCCGATCACGATCCAGCAGGCCATCGACCACGGCTTCACTGGTGGAGGGGCCGACGGCACGGGCGTGCGAATGGAATTCATCGTGATGCTCGCGGCAATCTCGGCTGCCGTGATCGTGATTGGTTGTGTCGGACAGGCTGTCGCTGTTCGTCGACTTGGACGACGAAGCGAACGCGCGCTGTACGACCTGCGAGTGCGAGTCATCCAGCACATCCATCGGCTCAGCCTTGCCGACCACAGTGAGGAACGTCGTGGAGCCCTCGTCGCACGGGTGACCTCCGATGTCGAGACGCTCGCCAACTTCTTCCAGTGGGGAGGGCTTGCGTGGTTGCTCGATGGAGCGATGATGCTCTTGGTCGCCGCAGTCATGCTCTCCTATGACTGGTTGCTGGCAGTGATTGCGTTTGCAGTTGCGATGCCCCTGGCATGGGTGCTGCAAGTCGTCCAGCGGCATTTGGCGGCGGCCTACGACAAGGCCCGCGAGACCAATGGTGAGATGTACGGCTCGGTGACCGAACTGGTCACCGGTGCCGAGACACTGCGCGCCTACGGCGCTGGCCCGGTAATGGCGGCACGCACCAAGAAGGTGGCCAAGCAACGCAGTGACGCGTTCGTGCGGGCTGGCACCATCGGCGCGTTCCTGTTCCCGTCCGGCGAAGTCTTTGGCGCGCTCACCGTCTCGGCAGTGGTCGGCGTCGGGGTCGCGCGCGGCCCAGCAGGCGGCCTGACGGCTGGGGCCCTCGTGGGCTTCGTGTTCCTGACGTACCGTTTCCTCGAGCCGATTGCCGAGTTCACCGAAGTTCTCGATCAAACTCAAACCGCTGTCGCGGGCCTTCGTCGGCTGCTCGGGGTTCTCGACATTCCCGCCGGACCGCCGCCAGCAAGCGCGCCGCGAAGTCTCCCCCAGGGACCGTTGTCGATTCAGATCAACGAAGTCACGTTCCGCTACCGGACACGTGGCGAGGCCGAAGAAGACGAGCCGGTTCTGTTCAACATCAACGCCACGATTCCTGCGGGTCAGCAGGTCGCCCTCGTTGGTTCGACG
>JANOQU010000482.1:0-1714 GCA_031422355.1 Actinomycetes bacterium | reverse complement strand
AACGCCGGACCACCCCAGACCATGAATGGCTTGATGTCTTCGGCGATCCGCACAGCGTCGGCGCGGGCGGCGGTCTCATCATTCGCGTTTCCGGTGCCTTCGACAAACACCAACTTCACCGTGCGGCCGTAGGTTTCGTAGTACGTCTCGAAGTAATCGGACATCTTCTCGAACGTGTCTGCCTGCTGCGCGTTGGTGTCCTCGACCTTGATTGCGTCGGTGATGTAGGCGATGATCGGATCCGTCTTGAGGCCCTGGTAGACCGCGATCGTGATCTCGTCCGCTGTCACTCCTTGGGCGGTCTCGCCACCGTTGTCACCCTCGAATGGAGCGAAGCATTCGCCAGCAAAGAAGTCGGGAACGGCCACCTTGCCGGTCTCGACATCGCAGCGATCACCCCACTCGACCTCGACGCCATTCTCCGCGGCCTGGGAAAAACTGAGCGGGAACGTGACCTCGGCGGGCGCCTCCGATGTTGGTGCCGAACTCGCAGTTGCGCCGGTATCCGTCGTGGCCGCTGGATCGGTCGCCACGGCAGCCGAATCAGTAGTCGCTTGTGAAGCTGGCGTAGATGCCGAAGTCGACCCGACTGTCGTGGTCGGTGCGTCGGTCACGACCGTGGTGGCCTCGGTCACCTTCTTGTCATCGTCGTCACCGCCAAAGATTGCCAAGGCCCCCACCCCGACGGCGACGACGGCAACGATGCCGATGATGGGTCCGTATCGCTTGAGGGCGGTGGAATTCCTGCTCGCCCCACCTCCTGCGCTTGCTGGTTGCATTGGCTTTCCCCCTTGGTTGATGTGCTCGATGTGATGATTCGGTGTCAGGTGTTTGCTGTTTGAGAGGCTGTTGGAGAAGGTGGCTGAGTGTCGGTGCCCGACCGCGAGATGGCAGCACTGGATGTTCCGAGGTAGCTCTCGACGACGTCGGGATGCTCCAGCACATCGGCTGGCGAGCCAACACAAAGCACGGCCCCCTGGTCGAGTGCAATCAAGCGATCGGAGATGGAACTGATCTGCGGCATGTCATGTTCGATCACGACCAGGCTCGCCCCCATTTCGTCGCGCAGCCGCAACAGCACCGGGGCCAACGCCTCGACCTCGCGTTGCGCGATGCCCGACGACGGCTCATCAAGCAGGATCACGGTCGGCCGATGGGCCACCTGGCATGCCAGATCGACGACACGGCGCGTGCCGGTAGACAGTTCGCGAACGAATGAATGGCGGAACTGCTCCAAACCCATCAGCTCGAGCAGTTCGTCCACACGCATCGCAACTTCGCTCTCGGCGTCGAAAGCCTGCGGAAGCCGAAGTGCTGCGGCCAGCACGCTGCGGCTGCCGACGAATCGTTCGGTCGCGACGGCCAACGTCTCGGCGACGGTGATCTCGGGGAACAGCTTCGCGTCTTGGAAGCTGCGACCAAGGCCGGCGGCCGCCCGCTTGAACGGCGCAATGTCGGAGATGTCCCTGCCGGCGAGTTCGACGCGACCGGCGTCGCACGGAGTAAAGCCCGAGATCAGGTCGAACAGCGTGGTCTTGCCGGCACCGTTTGGCCCGATGATGCCGACGATCTCTCGCGCCGAGACCTCAAAGGACACGTCGTTGACTGCCCTGATCCCACCGAAGGAGCGGACCAGCCCGGACACGACCATCGTCGGCCGCTCGCCTTCGACTGCAACGAAGGGCTCGTGGCTGGCCGACGCGCCGACGCTGGC
>JANOQU010000481.1:0-5705 GCA_031422355.1 Actinomycetes bacterium | reverse complement strand
CCGGCCCGAGGATGCCGAGCAGGAGCTTGTAGACCTCGACTGCACGCTCGGTGCCGAACACCTTCACCGACGAAGAAGCCTGGGGTGTGAGCGTGCCGTCGTTCACCGAACGGACCAGCTTCCAGTTCATCAACTTCAGCGCAGACAGGATCGCCTTGCACTTCGCGAAATCTGTCTGGACCCATCCGACGTCCAGCATCCGTTGGTCGTCCGGGGCTCCACTCGGCTGCGTCGACGCCCAGGCAACGACGTCCTCATACAGCCGATGCGTCAACGCGCTGAGCGCTGCCAGGCCGACTCGTTCGTGATTGAGTTGAGTGGTGATCAACTGCCAGCCGCGGTTGACATCACTGACGATGTTCTCCTTCGGGACCCGAACATCGCTGTAGTACGTGGCTGTCGTGACGTTGCCGCCGACGGTGACGATCGGCGTCCAGGAGAAACCAGGGGCGTCGGTCGGCACGATGATGATCGAAATTCCCTTATGTTTCGGAGCTTCCTGGTCCGTTCGACAGGCAAGCCACACGAAGTCGGCCTGGTTGGCCCCGCTTGTGAAGACCTTGTTGCCGTTGATCACCCACTCGTCACCATCGAGCACGGCCGTCGTGCGCAACGACGCAAGATCGGTCCCGGATTCCGGCTCGGTGTAACCAATTGCAAAGTTGGTCTCTCCAGCGAGAATTCCGGGCAGGAACCTGGCCTTTTGTTCATCGGTCCCGTAGGCAATGAGGGTCGGCCCGACTGTGTTGATCGTGACGAAGGGGAACGGCGCATGGGCACGCTGGACCTCGTCGAACAGGATGAATTGATCGGTCGGCGGCCGACCCTGGCCACCGAATTCAGTCGGCCAGCCGAGGCCGAGCCATCCGTCGGAGCCCATCTGCTTGACGATTCTGCGGAACTCGGGATTCCCCTCGCCGCTGTCGCCCATGCTGTCGCGGACTTCGCGCGTCAACAGATGATCGAAGTATTCGCGCAGCTCTTTGCGCAACGTTTCTTGCTCTGGGGTCTCCGCGAGGTGCATACGAAATCCGACGTTAGTGGATGTTATGTTGCAATCTGACGTTGTGTCAGAAACTTTGTGGCAGGAGGCACGACGAAGTGATCGCCCTCTCGTCGATGGATGACGTCCAGTTTCGGGACCTCGTCAATTCGTGGTTGGCCGACCATGTCGTTGGCGACTACGCCGCACTCAGGGGCCGCGGCGGACCCGGTGACGAAGAGGTCGGATTTGACGTTCGCGTGGCATGGGAAGCCGAACTCGGGCGGGCAGGATGGATCGGGCTCGGTTGGCCCGAGGCCCACGGAGGCCGCGGAGCAACGGTGACTCAGCAGATCATCTGGGCCGAGGAATACAGCAGAGCGCAAGCCCCGGCGCGGGTCAACCACATGGGCGAGAACCTTCTCGGTCCAACGCTGATCGAGTACGGAACCGCAGCCCAATGCGAGCAGTTCCTGCCCGGCATCCTGGACGGATCGCAGCGTTGGTGCCAGGGCTACAGCGAGCCCGATGCCGGCAGCGATCTCGCCAATGTCCAGACCAAGGCAGTGCTGAGTCATTCCGACGCAGGTGACTCGGAATGGATCATCAACGGCCAGAAAGTCTGGACGTCGCTTGCCCACGTCAGCCATTGGTGTTTCCTGGTCGCCCGCACGGTTCCAGGGTCCACCCGCCACAAGGGTCTGTCGTTCTTGCTGGTACCGATGGAGCAGCCCGGCATCGAGACCCGGATCATTCGCCAGATCACTGGCGGCGGCGAGTTCAACGAAACCTTCTTCACCGACGCCCGAACCGATGCCGACATGATCATTGGCGCCGACGGTGACGGGTGGCGGGTCGCAATGGGGCTCCTCGGCTTCGAACGGGGAATTTCCACGCTGGCCCAACAAGTGGGCTTCGAACGCGAACTCGAACGGACGATCCAACTCGCGATCGACCACGGTGTCTCGAACGAGATGACCATTCGCCAGCGGCTGGCCAAGGCCCACACAGGTCTGAGCCTGATGCGATGGAATGCGCTCCGGTCGATGGGTGCAGGTGTTCCGGGTCCGGAGGCAAGCATCGGCAAATTGTTCTGGGGAAGCTGGCACCGCGACCTCGGTGAGTTGATGATGGATATCAGCGGCGCCGTAGCCACTGCCGGCGAGGTCGACGTCGAAGAGCCCCTCACGCTCGACCAAAAGCTGTTTCTCTTCACCCGCAGCGACACCATCTACGGTGGAAGCAACGAGATCCAACGAAATGTGATCGGCGAGCGCGTGCTCGGACTACCCAAGGAGCCCTCATGACGCCAGCAGCGCCGAACTATGTACCGGCGCACGGACTGCTCGTGGGTAAGAACGTTCTCATCACGGCCGCGGCTGGAACGGGTATTGGCTTTGCGACCGCCCGACGTTGCGTCGAGGAAGGGGCGACGGTTGTCATCAGCGACAAGCATGAGCGTCGCTGCGCCGAGTCCGCCGCCGAACTCGGCGTGCTCGGCGTTCCCTGCGACGTCACGAACGAGGAATCCGTCCAGAACCTGTTCGCCGTTGCCGCCGAGTCACTCGGCGGTATCGACGTGTTGATCAACAATGCCGGCCTCGGTGGAACGGCGGAGTTGCATGAGATGACAGATGACCAATGGAATGTCGTCCTCGACGTCACGTTGAACGGCACGTTCCGGTGCATGCGCGCAGGCCTCAACCACATGTATGCGCGAGGGTCCGGCGTGATCGTCAACAACGCATCGGTGCTCGGCTGGCGCGCACAGGAGGGCCAAGCCCACTATGCGGCCGCCAAGGCCGGGGTGATGGCCATCACTCGATGCGCCGCAATCGAGGCTGGAGCACGCGGGGTGCGGGTCAATGCCGTCGCGCCGAGCATCGCAATGCACCCGTTCCTCGCCAAAGTGACGAGTGACGAGCTCCTCGACGAATTGACCAAACGCGAGGCGTTCGGCCGCTACGCAGAGCCATGGGAGATCGCCAATGTGATGGTCTTCCTCGCCAGCGACTACAGCAGCTACATGACCGGCGAGGTCGTCTCCGTCAGCTCACAGCGGGCCTGAAGGCCACAGATCAATGGGGGTATCAGACATGACGAACACCACACCACAGCGATCATCCACTCGGACCCCGCGGCGCCACGAACCGCTGACCGAAGCGGTCCTGACCGAAGGTTTCTTCAACGGTTCGCTGGACGGGGTCGTCGACAACGATCCGTTCAGCCATCTCGCGGCTTTGCGAGCAGTGGGCCGCATGGCGTGGAACGAAGTCGGAGGTTTCTGGATCGCGAGCCATCACGACGAGGTCCATCGCGCATCCACGGACCCGTCGCGATTCTGTAGCAGCCAGGGCATCCTGACTTTCGAGATCGGCCATACCTATCCGTCACCGCCGACGATGATGCACACAGATCCTCCCGACCACACGCGCTACCGCGGGCTGGTCGCGCCGGCGTTCAGGCCTTCGGCGATGAAGGCCCTGCAACCCCGACTCATTGCCCATGTTCGCCGGTTGCTCGATGCTCTCGACGATGGCCGCCAAGCCCACGGCGTCGACCAACCAGTCGATCTCGTCCACGAATTGACCGTTCCGTTCCCGCTGTTGGTGATCTGCGAGTTACTCGGGGTTCCGCCGCAAGAGTGGGAGAAGTTCTACCTGTGGAGCGAGATCTCGATTCCTGGGGCGACCGACCACACCGCAGAGGAACGTCTCGCGCTGCAGGGAGAAATGGTCGGCTACCTGCTCGCAGCAGTTGCCGAGAAGAAGGTCAATCCCGGTGAGGACGTCTTCTCGATCATGGCGGCGGCCGGACTCAGCGACTTCGAAATCGCAATGTTCGCCGTGCAGTTGCTGACGGCAGGCAACGAGACCGTCCGGAACACGATGTCGGCCGGTTTGCTCGCGCTCAGCCACGACCCGTCACAGTGGCAACGCCTTCGCGATGACCGATCACTGGTTCCGTTGGCGGCCGAGGAAATGCTGCGTTGGGCGAGTTCGGTCATCTACTTCATGCGAACGGCAGTCGAGGACACCGAACTGGGCGGAGTACAACTGTCAGCGGGTGACCATGTCGTTCTGGTGTACGCCAGCGCGAATCGTGACGAGAACGTCTTCGGCCCGACCGCCAATCAGTTCGACATCGGCCGCTCGCCGAATCCCCACCTCGCGTTCGGTTTCGGCACGCACTACTGCATCGGTGCGGCACTCGCCCGCCAGGAGATTGCCGTCGTCCTCAACGAGATGCTCGACCGATACGTCGCAATCGAGTCGGCGGGTGTGGTCGAGCGAACCAAGAGCAGCATCATCGCCGGTATCCATCGCGCAGAGTTCGTCCTCACAGGCTGACGTCGCTCGCTTCGTGCAGCGTGAAGGACGTGTGAAGATGGCTCGATAGGCCGTGAAGACAGCGTGAAGTTGCTGCTCGGCGACGTCGGACCGGCGTACAACCAAGGACGTGAACAACTCAACAGTCATTCGCTCCGCCGTCGTCGCCGGACCCGTCGTTGCCATCATTCTTGCGGCAACGACGTCCTCCGTGCGTGATCAGGTCGGAGCCTCAAACGTCGGAATCGCGCTTGCGATCGTGGTCGTTCTGGCCGCATTGGTCAGTCGCGGTGCAGGCCTGGCAACGGCGGCGGCGGCCGCGCTCGGCTTCAACTTCTTCCATACGCAGCCCTATCACTCCCTTCGGATCCACTCCGCACGCGACGTCGTGATCGTCGCCCTACTCGCCGGACTGGGCGTGGGAGTCAGCGACATCAATTCATGGAGGAGGCGTCGAGACCTGATCGCATTCCGACACGTTGCGGCAACCGACGCGCCGGTTGCGTTGGAGCAACTCTTGAGCGACAACCATCCCGTCGGCGAGATCTGGCCCGTTGTCGCAACATCGATCATGGATCAGCTCAGCCTCGCCGACTGCCGGTTCGATCGCAGCCCGGCTGATGACCTCGTGCTGATCTCCCGTGTCGCTGGCCGAACCGCCGACGGCGACGACGGGTTCACTCTTCCAGGGACAGGTGCCCAGATGCCAGTGACCGCCAAAGGGGAGCATCTCGGCTTTCTCGTCGTGACGCCACGGAACGGTATCTCGTCGCTCTGGGTGGAGCGCCGAGTCGTGGTCGCCCTGGCCGATCACATCGCAATCGCACTCACCTACACCGGCCACAGAGCGGCTGAGACATCGAGCCAGGCGACGCTCTGATGGCCGACGTGGTCTTCATTGCGATCACCATCGCCTTCTTTGCATTGTGCGTGCTGTACGTGAACTGGTGCGACCGAATCATCGGCGGCGGCGACGAGTGATCGCACTCAACAGCATCGACAACTGGATCGCCCTCGGCTTGGCGTTCCTCGCAATCACCTACCTGATCATCGTCCTCATCTTTCCGGAGCGTTTCTGATGAGTTGGCAGGCAATCGTCCAAGCGCTGCTCTTGATCGCCGCGCTCGTCATCACGGTGCCTCCGCTCGGCAGGTACTTGGTCGGCGTCTACGGCTCCGACGGCGACAACAGAATCGAGCGGATTATCTACCGGGTCTGTCGAATCGACGCGAAGCGCGAGCAGCGCTGGAACGTCTACGCATTGGCTCTTCTAGCGTTCAGCCTGGTTTCGATCCTTGCGCTGTATGCATTGCAACGCGTCCAGGGCAGCTTGCCGTTGAACCCGACCAACCGCTCCGCCGTGACACCATGGGGTGCCTGGAACGTCGCTGTCA
>JANOQU010000480.1:0-2821 GCA_031422355.1 Actinomycetes bacterium | reverse complement strand
GCCTGCCAGCTTCGAGCCGAGTATCGACTATGTCGTCACCAAGATTCCGCGCTGGGCGTTCGAGAAATTGCCCGGCACCAGCGGAGTGCTCGGTACGCAGATGCAAAGCGTCGGGGAGGCAATGTCGATCGGACGAACGTTCCCAGAGAGTTTGCAGAAAGGTCTGCGGTCGCTGGAACAGGGTCGGCTCGGGCTGAACTGCGATCCGGCTGAAGCGCAGTACCGAGATCTTTCGGACAGCTTCCTGCTTTCGGCGATCGCGATCCCAACACCCGAGCGGATCTTCCAGATCGGAGAGTTACTTCGGCGCAGAGTCTCGATCGAGGCCATCCACGACGCCTGCAAGGTGGACCCTTGGTTTCTCGATCAGATGAGCATCATCATCGAGGAGCGCGACGTGCTGTGGTCCCACGGTGCAGCGATGCAATTGCACCGCAACGAGTGGAAGCGTGCCAAGCGGCTGGGCTTCAGCGACGGTCAGCTCGCCTACCTGTGGGGCACGACCGAGTCGTCAGTACGCGCCGCTCGCGAATTGGCTGGTGTGTTTCCGACCTATAAGACGGTCGACACATGCGCGGCAGAATTCGCTGCGGAGACGCCCTATCACTACAGCACCTACGAGGACGAGAACGAGGTTCGACCGAGCACGAAGCCGAAGGTGATCATTCTCGGTTCTGGCCCGAACCGGATCGGTCAAGGCATCGAGTTCGACTACTGCTGCGTCCACGCCTCGTTTGCGCTCAGGGCGGCTGGATTCGAGACCGTGATGGTCAACTGCAACCCCGAGACCGTCAGCACGGACTACGACACGAGTGATCGGCTCTACTTCGAACCGCTCACCAAGGAAGACGTCCTCAACGTGATCGCCGCCGAGACGGCGGCGAGCGGGGGAGCACCGCCCAAGGTCATCGTCTCGCTTGGCGGTCAGACACCGCTGAAGTTGTCGGGTGAACTCCCAGCCAGCTTGATCGCCGGTACGTCACCGACTTCGATCGATTTGGCCGAGGATCGTGAGAAGTGGGCGACCCTGTGTCTGAGCCTGCGAATTCCCCAACCGCCCGGCGGTACAGCCGTCGACCTCGAGCAGGCTCTCCAGATCGTCGATGATGTCGGCTTCCCAGTCCTGGTTCGCCCGAGCTACGTGCTCGGAGGACGAGGGATGCAGATCGTCCACGACCGCAACCACCTCGCGCGGGCGATGGCCGAGTTGACCGGTTTCGGCAGCCTCGGCAAGGAAGGTGGACTGTCAGCGGAGCGCCCCGTGTTGGTGGACCGGTTCTTGGAAGACGCGACCGAAGTCGATGTCGACGCCGTTCGCGATCACACTGGCGAGGTTCTGATCGGCGGCGTGATGGAACATGTCGAGGAGGCCGGTATCCACAGCGGTGATTCGGCATGTGCTATCCCGCCGCAGACTCTCCCCGGTTGGGTCGTGGAGGTGATCGAGTCCTACACCCGGTCGATCGCAACCGCGCTCGATGTACGCGGACTGATCAACGTGCAGTATGCGGTTCTCGGCACCACTGTGTACGTCATCGAAGCAAACCCGCGGGCGAGCAGGACCGTGCCATTCGTCGCCAAGGCAACCGGAGTTCCCCTGGCCAAGGTCGCGACTCGGGTGATGCTTGGCGCAACGCTCGCCGAGTTGCGTGTCGAGGGACTGCTCGTCGAGCCAGTCACCGGGGGCCACGTCAGCGTCAAGGAAGCGGTGCTGCCATTCAGTCGCTTCCCCGAAGTCGACACCGCCCTCGGGCCGGAGATGCGTTCGACCGGTGAAGTGATGGGCATCGACACCACATTTGGCAAGGCGTTCTTCAAGGCTGAACTCGCGGCCGGAACCGTGCTCCCCACGTCGGGCACGGTCTTTCTCTCGCTCGCAGACGGTGACAAGCCGGCTGGAATCGTCGTGGCCAAGAGGCTTCGCGAGATGGGCCTCGGCATCGCCGCGACGGTTGGAACGGCTGACTATCTCTCGCGGTTTGGCATCGTCGTCGATCAGATTGTCGGCAAACTCAGCGAAGGCGCCGACATCACCGCGGTCGATCTCATCGCCGCTGGCAAAGTCAGCTTCGTCGTCAATACGCCCCAGGGCCGCGGCGGCCGCACCGACGGTGAGCAGATTCGCAAGTCCGCGAACGTTCATCGGGTGAGCTCGGTCACCACCGTCGAGGCAGCGCTGGCGGCAGTGCAAGGCCTGGCCGAACACGCCAACCAACCGGTCGAGGTCAGAACTCTGCAGGAGTATCACCGGCGATGAATCAGGCGTTCAAATGATCCACAAAGGGCTCGGATGAAGACCGACGTACAGATCGGCTCGTTGACCTTTCCGAACCCGGTCATGACGGCTTCCGGTACCGCCGGCCACGGCACCGAACTCGACGCGTACGGCGACCTGTCGCGATTGGGGGCGTTCGTCGTCAAGTCGTTGGCCGCCTTCGAGTGGGCTGGCAACCCGGCGCCGAGAGTTCACCCCACTCCGCAGGGCATGCTCAACGCCGTTGGGCTGCAGGGCCCAGGAGTGGCCTCATGGATGAGGGACGACCTGCCGTCGCTTGAGGCTTCGGGTGTGCGAGTCGTCGCCAGCATTTGGGGCCGTTCCGTCGATGAGTACCGACGCGCAGCGGAGCAATTGCAGGCAGCCGGGTCGGTCATCGTTGCGGTGGAAGTGAATCTGTCGTGCCCGAACCTGGAAGGGCGGCAGGGAATTTTCGCACACGACCCCGACCTGAGTGCCGAGGTGATTGCAGCAACAGATGCGTGCGGGCGGCCACGTTGGGCCAAGCTGAGCGCGAACACCGATCGCATCGTTGACGTTGCCGCC
>JANOQU010000479.1:0-3034 GCA_031422355.1 Actinomycetes bacterium | reverse complement strand
CGAACGATATTGCCCGCACAGCAGGCAAAATCGTTCGCGAAACATTGGTGACCGGGGTGACGGGGGTGGGGGTCAGCCGGCGGGGGTGACGGTGACTTCTTTTTCGCCCGTGATTTCGGCGATGAACGGGATCACGGTGCCGTCGCCAGCAGTGGATGTGCACTCGAACGTGGTGCCGACATCGGTCGAATCCGGGTCTGCGCACTCGGCGGTCGCGTCGCCTTCGATCGCGTTCTCGACCGATTCACGGATGGTCTTCTCAGCCGCAGCCTTGAAGTCGGTCTTGTCGGCCGAGCATCCAGCAACGACGAGAGCGCATGCTGCGAATCCGGCAATCAGAGTCTTCTTCATGTGTTGTCTCCCCACATCGTGGTGTCTTCGGTCCTCCAATACCGCCGGCGGATGGCGGGATGAACCGTCCGCATCCTACGCGATGGCAGTCAGGACTCTTCGGATACTGGGTCTGGCGACGGCTCTGCGGGTGGGGGGAGCACTGCATCGACGAGAGCCTGTTCCAGCACTCCGAGTTCGGAGTCGATCCGGATGTAGATCTTCTTGCGCTTCAGGAGCGGCAGCGGAGACGACACGATCAGAGCCCGGTGCAACTCGTAGATCGCCTTGAGTGTTCCGCGTCGGGTGTCGTCGTGCGGGTCGGGAAAGATCAGTTCGACATTGGCCGACAGCGCGTCGAGCCTGCGTTCGAGCGCGGGCTCGCTGTAACGCGCGGTCGGGTCGAGCCGAGCCAGGCCGGCAAGTGCCCCACCACCAGCGGATCCGTCGGTTTTCTGCAGCGACTTCGCCCAACGCCCCACTGCTTCGGGGGCTTCGCGAATCTGCTTGCGAACGGCCTCGTTTTGCATCGCCGTCTGAGCGAGCGAGACGGCTTTGGTGGCAACGGCCTTGGAGAGCAGTGGATTGAAGCCCATAAGGGCTGAGGCTACCCCGGCGGCATGTGAGACTCGATTCAAATGGCCGATCACTCTCACCCTCGTGACATCGCCGGGTTTCCCGTCGGCTTCTTCCGTCGAACCGACGAATCTCCCGATGACCGGTTCTACGTGATGGACCGTTTGCTGACCCACATCGACGATGGCGCGATCGATGCTGTCGGAGCGCTTTACGAACGCCTTGGCCTGGTCGACAGGGTGCTCGACCTGATGTCGTCGTGGATCTCGCACTTTCGCGATCCGCCGACGGAGTTGGTGGTGCTCGGTATGAACGACCACGAGTTGCGCAGCAACGCCATGGCGACGGAGCGCGTCATCCAGGATCTAAATGTCGATCCGGTGCTTCCGTTCGCGGACAGGTCCTTCGATGCCGTGACATGTTGTGTGTCCGTCGACTATCTGGCGCGCCCGATCGAGGTGTTTGCCGAGGTCAATCGCATACTCGTGCCCGGCGGCACTTTCGTGTGCACCTTCTCGAACCGCTGCTTTCCTACCAAGGCAATCCACGGTTGGCTCGGCAACGATGACGCAGGTCGATGCCGCATCGTCGCCGAGTACTTTCGGAGATCAGCCGAGAACTCCCTGCAATCGGCAGCGACCGTTGTTTGCCGCTGGGATCAGCCGACCATCGAATTGTGCACGCCGACCGGCTCGCCCGGCGACCCGCTGTATGCCGTCTGGGCAAAGCGAGCCACTGGCTCACCCGCCAGCTAGTGCAGCCGGATTCAGCCGGCCGGAAGAACCAGGGTGTTGTTGATCCGTGGCAATTCGACGAATGTACGGCCCGGCTGGAGCAGCACGAGGCTGCCGTCATCAGCGGTCAGCGTGAACGGCGTGTTCTTGTCGGCGCGGCTCCATGTTGCATGGATGTAGTTGCCTCCGGTCAGCACGAAGGCTTCACCGGACCCAATGGTCTGCGCATCCGGGCTTCCACTGATGCCAGGCAGGTAGGTCATTGCCAGGATCACCACGTTGTTGGTCGACACCTGGCCGCCGGCACCGTCCATGTGCGGCTTCTTTTCCATCGTCCGCAGGTAGAGGCCGAGTTCGGCGTTCCAATCCCATCGAACATCGATGCTGTCAAGCGCGATCGCGGCGCCGGCGCTGGGCACGCCAGCCGCTGCTGTGAAACCCTTGCGGTAGCTGAACTGCTGAGTAGCGGGTGCTGCATAGAGCGGCGTGTAGGTCCACAGAGCGTCGGTGTTTGAGTACAGGTTGTGCGGTGCCTTGCGGTCCTTGCTGCGGAAGTACACCGCAGCCCTGTTCGGCCCGATGTTGATCAACTCACTGTTGTTGATCGCGTTCGTCACCGTGCCGTTACCGCCGCTCCACGCGAACAACGGACGGTTGTACGCAGTGAAGAGATCCACATCCTGCAGCCGTCCCGAACGAATCGGACCGACCGGATTGCTGCCCTGGCTCTGGAAGACCATCGCAAAACGAGTGAAGTTGTCGTTGATGATCTCTTCGTAGACGATGTCGGCAGCATTGAAGCCGGTTTGCGGACGTGCTGCGGGTGCGTTGTCGATCTTGACGACCAGCGCGGGACGGGCGGCGATGACTGGATCCGGATTCTCGACACCGGTCAGAGGGTAGATCGGGACCGCGGGAAGGGTTGTGGTGGTCGCTGGCTCGACGGTCGTGGTGCTCTCGGCGGCCGTGGTCGTCGGCGCTGCGGTTGTTGTCGTTGACTGTTCGGTGGTTGTAGTGGTGGCCGGCTTGGGCCTTGCCGTAGTGGTGGTCGCTGCTTCTGTGGTGTCAGCAGACTGTTCGCCGTCGCTACATGCGACGAGGCCGCCGACGAGGGCAACGACCACGATTGTGGCGCGGAACTTCGAGGTGATTCTGGGTGAGTACATGAGTGCAATCCAATGACGTGCTGAGAGACGGGGGCTTCCGGGGTCCGACCGTGCACCCATTCTGCCCATCGCGAGCCGTCAGTATGCGTCATCCCCCCGAAACACATGGCACACCGCTCGTGCCGATGATTCGCCTGTTTTGAGAATCTGGCTGGGTAGAACAGCCAGAAACGGTCGATCGACACAGCCAGTTTGGGGCTGTTCATCGGCGCGGGGGCCGGGCATCGC
>JANOQU010000478.1:0-4443 GCA_031422355.1 Actinomycetes bacterium | reverse complement strand
TGGCGGGGTAGGGGCCTTCGCAATAGTCGCCACAGGCGAAGAGGCCTGGCGCGATGAATGGTGTGGGTCGAAGCAGGTCAGGTGTGCAGGCAAATGTTGCGCGTTTCTCCACGATGGTCTGGATCGGCTGCACCGCCAGATTCAATTGCGAGCGGGCCTGGGCCACCACCGCGCCTTCAAGCGTCCCGCGATCACCCGTGCTTGCACTGACAACGAAGGCCAGCAGACCCGCCGGGCCACCCAATTGGCCCCGGTCAAATACAAACTGCGCCGGCTGGCCACGCAATGTCAACATTGGCTGGCTCAGCCTGGCGCCCATGGCGAATGCATATACGGTGGAAATCGCCTCAAACTGCAAGGCCCTGGCGGCGTCAGCCCATGCCCGCATGGCCGGGGTGGAGGATCCGTTGCCAAGCTGAACGGATTGCGATGTGAGGGCTGCCACCTCGACTTGTCCAGGGGCGAAGTCGACGACATCAAGCGCCTGCCGGACGCCGAACTTCCCGAATGCCCCAACTGCGGTCGGCTCCTGGTGCGCTGATCGTGTCCGCCTGACTCTGCCCGCACGATGTTTCTTTGGTTCCTTGGTAGCGCAGTCGCTGCGGTCTGGTTCGTGTTTCGCGATCCAATGTTCGACTATCGATTGCTGTGTGTCGGCGTACTCCTTCCCGATGCAATCGATGTCTGGTTCGGCGGGGCGCGAGCTCTCCATAGCGTGACGACCAGCGTCGGCGTCCTGGTTGCGATCGTGATCGCCAGTGCGGGTCGGCGACAATGGCGAAAGCGGGCATTGGCAATACCGATCGGGATGATGCTGCATCTCGTGTTCGATGGTGCATTCTCGAACTCGCGGCTGTTTTGGTGGCCGATCGGCGGATTTCGATTTGCCGACGATCCTCTGCCGAGCGTCGCGAGGGGTTGGTTCAACGTGTTCCTGGAACTCGGCGGCGTATTTCTCGTCGTTTGGATCTGGCGTCACTTCGGGCTCCGGAACCCAGCGAGTCGTCAGCGGCTCGCGCGCACTGGTGCGCTCGTTCCGATTCAGCAACTCGAAACCGGCCGTCGGCGCTGACCTGAGGCGTCGATGTGGTTCACTGTGGGTGTGCTCTTCCTCGTCCGCCATGGCCGTACAGCGGCCAATGCGGCCGGAATCCTGCAGGGGCATCTCGATCTCGAACTCGACGATGTCGGTTGCGATCAAGTCCGTCAAGTCGCGCAAGCAATCGGCCCGGTCGACCACGTCATCTGCAGTCCACTGTTGCGGGCGCGCCAGACCGCCGCCGTGTTCGGTCGTGAACCGACCATCGACGAGCGGTGGATAGAGCTTGACTACGGCGAATACGACGGCCTTGCACTGACTGACGTTCCTGGCGATGTCTGGCAGCGATGGAGTACCGACCACGACTTCGCGACGCCCGGGGGGGAATCGATGGGCAGCCTCGATCGTCGTGTCCGGACCGCTTGCGCGGAGGCGTTCGATGCGTCGCGCGATGCGCGGATCGTCGTTGTCAGCCACGTCTCACCGATCAAGGCGGCGGTGGCATGGAGCCTTGAGACAGATATCTCGATGAGCTTTCGATGTCATCTCGATCAAGCTGCTGTCTGTCGGATCGGAACCGGCCCTCGCGGGCCAGTTCTACGATCGTTCAACGAGGTTCTCTACACCCAACTCCCGTAGGGGTGGGTGGAAGCGGGGACAAACTACTTCTTGCCCTTCAAGGGCTTGCGCACGACTGGGGTCGAGTTCGTCACCATCGAATCGATGATCTTCTGAACAGACACTGTGCCCCCGGTTCCGGCTGGCAGGATGAGGTCCGTCGCCACGGTGTAGGTGTTGCGTCGGCCCTCTTTTCGCCTCTCGATGACGCCGGCGTCGACCAGATCGTTGATCGAGTTCCATACGGTGCGCTCGGTCATGTCGGTCTTATTCGCGATGTCGCGGAGACGCAGATTCTTGTCCTCGCTGATGCAGAGTAAAACCATGCCGTGGGTGCTGAGCAGGTTCATTTCTTGTCCTCGGTCGCCAGTGGCTCAGGGGAGCCGCCGATCGCGTGAAGGAGCGCAGCGACTGTGATGTCAAGATTCGTTTCGCCGATGATGACATCGGTGACGATCGTGTAGCTATTCCGCCGGCCCACCTTTCGTCGCTGCAACACGCCAGCGGAGACGAGGTCCTCGACGGCGCGCCAGACGGTGCGTTCCGTAACATCAAGGGCCGTCGCGAGATCTCGGAGCCGGATGTCATGTTGCTTGGCAATGGCGGCGAGTACGACGCCGTGGGTACTGAGCAGATTCATTTGTGGTCGCTTTGGTCGAGTAAGTGGATGGTTGTTGTCATGTCAATTCACTTTCTTACCAGATTCTGCACGAATCATGCAATCAGTTGGTGGATGGTCCGAGGCAACCGCGAGAGGGTATATCGATTCTAGTGTCGACGGTACATGTCGACGCGGATGTCCCATCCGTCTTCAGCGTGAGCTGGGAAGTCACGCGATCGTTCGGTGACGGCGAGTCGGCCTGTAAGCGGGATTCTGTACCCAACTGGGTTGGGCGATGATCATCCATCTTTGCGGCATACCCGAGGATTGCCCAGCCCCGCTCTCGCGGGACCGGACGGACGAGCCATCCATGTCCTCTGCTCTGCCTTGCTCCGAGTGGGGTTGACCAAGCCGCGCCGGTCACCCAACGCGCTGGTGCGCTCTTACCGCACCGTTGCACCCTTACCTGTGATCGGTGTGACCCGATCCATCGGCGGTCTCTCTCTGTTGCACTGTCCGTGAGGTCGCCCCCACCTGGCTCTCGCCAGCACTCTGCTCTGTGGAGTCCCGACTTTCCTCGATGGCCGCCGTCGTCAGACGACGGACACCGCGATCATCCGGCCGACTCACCGTCGACGGCAGTGTATGCCGCCAGAACCGATGTCCATGGAGAACTCTGACTCAGCACTCCTGATAGTCGTAGACGAAGGAGTTGATGCTGGGGGTCTCGATGTTGATCGTGAACTGGTTGCCGGAACTCGGAGCGCCGATCGCGAGCTGGAACGCCGAGAGAATGCCGAACTGGCTCGGCACGGCGTAGTACGACTGCGGTGCAGCGACTACTTCGGGCGGCGCATTGCCTGATCCGCCGGCCTCTTCGCTCTGGGCGATGTTCTGCACCGTGGTGCTCGTCTCAGCGACCGGGGCAGCATCAGGCTCACCAATATTGGCGTTCGCGAGGAGCAACTGGGTGACCCGATTGGCCGGATTGATCGCGAGGGCGAGCGCAGCGGCCCTGCGCGAGCCGGCCTGACCGAGGCGCATCGAGGCGGATCTGTACTCGGGCTTGGAGAACAAGGGAACATGTGCCTGGTGGGTGGCGGCGCCAACCGACTCCATTGCGAAGGCCATCGCCAGAGCATCCCGGGCAGGATCGTCGCTCGGCGGCACATCGGCTTCTTCGTTGCCGCGGCGCGGGCGGCCAGTGATTCGGTCCTGGAGGGTGGCGATGACGACTCGATCGAAACGAGGATTCGCACAGGTCCAGGGGGACGCTCCGGCTTGCTCGGTCAGGGTCTGCAGAATGCCGATTTCGGCCTCGTGAGCAGCGATGAACGCGTCGACGACCGTGGACTGATCGGCACTGAGCTTGCCGAACTCCTTGGAGACGTTGTGGGCGTCGATGATGCTGTAGTGAAGCGATGCCTGGGTCCGGAACAAGACGCCATCGGTCAGAACCGGCTCTGGCAGCGGATCTGGGGCGGGAGCATCACCGACCCGAGCCGGCTTGTCGTCGGTGGCTTCCTCGACGCAGGCCGCAAGCAGTGCCGCAAGACCGATCGTGATGCCACCGGCGCGCAGGATGCCGCGCCGGCTGATCGTTGCGTCTGTGAGAGCGAAGACTGAATCCGGATTGTCGATCGCAACTCCGGTGCGGTGGGTTTGATGGTTCATCGTTGTCATTCCACTGGGTAGTCGGACGGCGACAGGGCAACGAGTTCGGCCGCGAGGAGTTCTGTCAGATCCTCGACCCCGGAGATCGCCTTCAAGACGGTTGCATGACGCGCTTCGATCGTGATGATCGATGCGATGAGAGCGGCACCATCGATACCGGAGAGTTGCTCGAGGATGTCGAGATGGGTCGCAACCGCCGTGTCTTCCAATGCGGCGGCGCTGGCGGCCACCACTGTTGGATCGCCAATGAACGATGCCTGCAGTTGGCCGAACATCACCACACTCGCCGAGTTGGATGCACCACGACCGATCAGGCCAGCGATTGCCGTGCCGTATCCCTCGTGCGCCTCACGAATCGCACTGACGTCGTCAGCTGCGAGCCCCTCGAACACGCCGGCCTTGATTGCGACGTCGTAGAGATCTCGGATCGTCAACTCGACACTCTGAGCGAAATTGAGCAGCTGAATGTCGGCTGCATTTGGTTTCTTCGGCGGTGCCGTCGTCGTCGTCG
>JANOQU010000477.1:0-3807 GCA_031422355.1 Actinomycetes bacterium | reverse complement strand
CGATGTCGATCTCATGGTCGCCGACATGACGTACGAGGAACTTCACGCGTTGGACAACGCCTACTGGTTCACCAACGAGTGCGTGTGCACGGACAAGCCGACCGATGCGTACCTGTACCGGGGCATCCGCACTGGCGAGGTCGAACCACCGGCCGGCTACACAGCCGACGACTTTGCGATCGCCAGATTTCGCGACGTCGCCGAGCGGTTCGCCACGTTCCCGGTCAACATCGAGATCAAAGGCGAAGGCGCGCCCGCCATTGCGGCCGCGGAACAGTTGGCGATCGAACTCACCGAACTCGACCTTCTGGACAATGCAGTCGTCGCCTCGTTCGATGACTCCGTCGTCGCCGCCTTCCACGAGTTCGCCCCAACCGTCGAGATCTCCCCAGGGCTGGCGGCCTCATCGGCATGGGTTCTGGACTCGGTCGCGCTACCAGCGGGCATGCGAATCCTGCAGCTTCCACCACAGTTCGGCGAGATCGAAGTCCTCTCGGCCGAAATGATGACGAGAACCATCGCTGCTGGATATGTCGTCTGGGTCTGGCCCAACGACCGAAGTTTTGAGAACGCCGATGGTTACCGGCAACTGTTGGAGAGAGGCATGGCCGGCCTGAACATCAACTTCCCCGCAATCGGCGTCGAAGCTGTGGCCGCCTTCGTCAGCGCTCCTGCCAGCTAGCCCCGAACCGGCGGTTTTCGCGCACCGTCTCGCCCAGAACCGGCGGTTCCTGCGCACCGTCACGCCACAAACCGTCTCGCTCGGGCTGGTGGTTTTTACGCCCATGTTCCCGCGAGTCCCCGTGTTACGGGGATGTTCGGGATCATGGGCGTGCTTTCCACCAGTTCCTTCAGTGATCGGTGGTGCCCGCGGCCGCGGATGTCGCTGGCGTAGCGATCGGACCGGCAACGAGCGGACCGGCGGCGGTCGATGCCGCCGAGCCGGATTCGTCGGACGAGTTGGTTTCGGTGACGGCTCGGGTTCCGTCGACCTGGACCGAAACACGCTGACCGGGCGCAAGGTGGCCAGCTGCGGAACTGGCAAGGTGGGCGTGGATCAAGCGGTCGAGGGTGTCCAGTCGCACGCCAACGACCGTGGATGCACCCTGAAACGTTGACGACGTGATCGTGCCGATGAGACCGGGAACACCCACGTTGCTGACGGTCAAGTCCTCCGGCCGGACAAGCAGCAACACGCTCGTTCCGGCGTCGTGAGGCGCAGCGCTGGTCGTCAGGATCACATTCCCCAAGACGTCGACGGCATCTGCCCCGCGGACGGTGGCCGGTAGTTCGTTCATCGAGCCAACGAACCGGGCGACGAACGCGCTGGACGGCTTGCTGTACACCTCGGCCGGCGTCGCCAACTGCTCGATTCGACCATTCGACATCACACCGACGCGGTCGGCAATACCCAGTGCCTCTTCCTGATCATGGGTGACGAGCAGTGTCGTGATGCCGAGTTCGGTTTGGATTCGGCGGATCTCATCGCGCAACGCGAGGCGTACTTTGGCGTCCAGCGCCGACAGCGGTTCATCGAGCAGAAGAACTTCCGGTCGGATCGCCAAAGCCCTGGCGAGCGCAACCCGTTGCTGTTGGCCCCCCGACAATTGATGCGGATAACGGTCGCCCAAGCCGGCGAGTTGGACAAGATCGAGCATGTCGCCGACGCGCTTGCGACGTTCGCCGCCGGCGATCTTGCGGGTCCGCAATCCAAAGTCGACGTTGCCGGAGACGGTGAGGTTCGGGAACAGGCTGTAGCTCTGAAAGACCATGCCCATGTTGCGACGGTGGGCAGGCTTGCGAGTGATGTCCTCACCGGAGACGGTGACCGCCCCGGAATCGGCGAACTCGAACCCGGCCGCAATCCGCAATGCGGTCGTCTTGCCACAACCCGACGGCCCGAGCAGGCTGATCATCTCGCCGTTACGGACGTCGAGGTCGAAGCTCTCGAGCGCGACGTTCGTTCCGAACGTCTTGCGTACCGCGATGTACAACAGCGAACTCATGGGACAATCGATCCAATCGCAGAAGGTGTGGAAGGTGCACCGCGGGTCGCAGCACCTGGATTGGCAGCGAGGCGTTCAGCTTTGCGCGGGCCCCGCTTGCGAGTAATCAGGGTCAAGACGACGAACAGCCCCGTCGTGGCTAGCAACGCGAGGAGATTGATTGCATAGCCCGCCTGAGGTTCCTTGCCGACAAATGTGACTTGGAACCGCGGCAGCGTCTCTTTGAGCAAGACGTTGGCGATGGTGAACTCGCCGATCACCACGGCTGTCGTCAAGAACGCCGACGAAATGATCGCGGTGCGTAAGTTGGGAATGATGGCCCTGAACAGCGTGGTTCCCCACCCCGCGCCGAGACTTCGCGACGCGTCGACCAGCGTCTTCAGGTCGATCGCCCGCAAGCCAGCATCGATGGACCGATAGGTGAACGGCAGCGCCAGCGTGACGTAAAACGGGATCAGCGAATAGTCCGAGTTGAGAAACCACGGCACCTGAGGTTTGACCACGACGATGCCTGCGACAAGCGCAATCGCGGGAATCACATACGGCAACACAGTGAGGAATTCGATCAAGGCGCGAATCTTCGGAAGCCGCATATGGACCCAGATCGCAGTGGGTAGCAAGAGGCCGAGGGTCAGGATGACCGTGCCCAGCGCCAGCTTCAGGCTCAGCGTCAGCGCCGGCCCGAACGTGGGGTCGTCGAAGGCCTTGGTCATATCTGACAGCGTCCACCGCTTGAACAGCGTCGACCAGCCGAGCTTGATGACGGGCACTTTCTGCAACGAGAACCGGGCAAGAGCCAAGAGCGGAGCGACGAAGAAAAACCCGCAAACGACCAGGACGACGATCGGACCGATCCTGCCCAATCGGCTCAATGGTCGTCCGGCAACCGGTGGAATTCCAGCGGTCGGCGCCGTCGGCGGCCCGCCGATTTCCGGATCGTTGACAACCTCGAGACTGGGGATTGGTGGATTTATGTCCGCCATCGCTCCGCCCTCCGACGCAGAAGCCAGTATCCGGCCATACAGACAGCCATCACGATGATCATCCACGCCGCAATCGAGTAGCCAACGGCATCCTCACCGGTGTTGACGTCGCCACCGAGATAGAAAGCAATCCGCAACGAGATGATCCTGGTGTTGTCAGTCAGGACCTTCGCGGTTGCGTATGCGCTGAACGAGTTCGTGAACAGAAGGAGGAAACCACCGAGCAACGAGGGCATCAGTACCCGGATTCCGACCCGCCACCAATAGGTAAACGTTGTCCCGCCGAGGTTGGCCGCCGCTTCGCGCCACGCCGGCTTGAGCCCATCGATCGCCGGCAGCGTGATCAGCACCATCAGCGGAATGTTGAAATACGAATAGACCGTGATGAGGCCGGGCACTTCACCAAGGGTGAAGTCGCCTGCATAGAGATCCCAACCGAAGTACGACAGCACTTTGGTCAACAGGCCCTGCTTGCCGAGAAGGGTCAGAAACGCGAATGCAAGCGGCAATCCCCCCATGTTTGCCGCAACACCGCTGAACGAAGTGACCAGGCTGCGAAGCCACTTCGGCTTCCGCGCCGTGGCCGCGGCGTAGGCCAGCAACGTTCCGAGGATCACACCGACAAGAGCGGCTCCGGCGGAGAACTTGACCGAAAACACGAACGCATCGAAATTCTGGCCGCTGAACGCTTCCTTCATCGACGACAGACCCCACGACCCGTCTTCGTTTCGCAGTGCCTGAGAGAAAACACTGATTGCCGGAACCAGAAGGAAAAGGATCAGGAATGCGAAGAACAGGATCAAACCGGCCCATGCATA
>JANOQU010000476.1:0-1770 GCA_031422355.1 Actinomycetes bacterium | reverse complement strand
TCCAGGTCGTGCCGAGCCTGCGCCGCGCCGCTGCGGTCGGCCTTGTTGACCACGAAAACGTCGGCGATCTCCATCAGCCCGGCCTTGTTGGCCTGGATTGCGTCACCCCATCCGGGATTCACGACGACGACAGTGGTGTCGGCGGTCGCTGCGACCTCGACCTCGACCTGGCCGACGCCGACCGTTTCCACGACAATCCATGGCCAGCCAACTGCGTCGAGCAGCCGAATCGCCTCGGGCGTGGACAATGAGAGTCCACCGAGATGACCGCGGGTAGCCATCGAACGAATGAACACGCCTGGGTCCATTGCGTGATCCTGCATCCGAACCCTGTCCCCGAGGATTGCACCACCCGTGAACGGCGATGACGGATCGATCGCCAGCACGGCCACGACCTGATCACGGGTACGCAGGTGGCTGATCAACGCGGATGTCAGCGTGCTCTTGCCGGCACCCGGCGCGCCAGTGATCCCAACTGCGTAAGCGGCACCGCTGCGGGGGTACGCGAGTCGGGCAACGTCTCGCGACTCGTCAGATCCACGCTCGATCAGCGACAGCAGCCGAGCCAGTGCCGCGCGATCACCCGTCAGCGCACTGGCGAACGACGCGTCAACCGAGCGCAGTTCGCGCCGATCAGGCGTCGACGCCATGGAATCAGACCGCCACGACCTCGGTGACCCCGTCGACCCGGTCACGCATGATCCGCTCGATGCCTGCCTTCAGCGTCTGTGTGCTGGCCGGGCACGTGCCGCACGCGCCCACCAGGCTGACCGTCACAAGACCGGTCGCCTCGTCGACATCTTTGAGCACGATGTCGCCACCGTCGGCCTGCAGGGCCGGACGGATGACTTCGATGCACTCTTCTACTTGGGTTCGCATGTTGGGTGACTTCTCTCCGGAGAGGCGGCTCGCACCGTGAACGCCGCCAATTGAACCAGACAATCGGCGGAGGCGGCTGGGTACGCTCTCGATTGATGACAACATTCCGCGGTGTGGCCCGCATTCCCGCTGTGACGGTTGGCCTGCTCGGTGTGGGGGTCTTCAGCCTGGCGTTGGTGGCGTGTAGCAGTAGCAACGAATCGTCAGACCCGACGATTACGGTAACCCAGGTCTCGACCGCCGTCACCTCGACCGCCGTCACTGTCGCCCCTGAGACCGCCGTGGCCCCCGAGGTCACATCCGCCCCCGAGATCACCGTCGCCCCCACGAGCACCGTCGCCCCCGAGGTCACGGTCTCGAACGACATCGTCATCTCGGTCATTGCCGGGATCGACTCGGGCGAGGATCGCGTCGAGAACGTGCCACTCGGCGCAACGATCACGCTCACCGTCATCAACCCTGATCGAGACGACGAGTTCCATGTCCACGGCTATGAACTCGGCGACGGGATCGAGATCCCTGCTGGACAGCCTGAGATCTTCACCTTCGTTGCCGACCAGGCCGGCCAGTTCGAAGTCGAGAGCCATACCACCGAAGTCGTTCTGCTCGTTCTGAACGTCGGATGATGACGCTCGCACACCAAGGCGGCTGGGACGAAGCCCTTCTCGTGGCCGGCCCACTGGTCGCGATCATCGGCCTGCTGTGGCTCGCCAAGCGCCGCGCCGACCGCCTCCCCCGCCACCAGCCCAACGACACCCCCAGCGACACCCCCAGTAACTCGCCGTCGTAGCAAGCGCGAGACAAACCACACCCACGTCGGCACTTTGTCGCGCAATCCGAGACAAACAGCCCACGAGGGCGCGGTTTGTCTCAACCGACCGATCACGATCC
>JANOQU010000475.1:0-1767 GCA_031422355.1 Actinomycetes bacterium | reverse complement strand
AAGTTGCTGGAGGCTGGCGATATCAGACGGCGTCAGATCTGTCGCCCTATGTCGAACGATTCCTCCTCGATGGCCAACGAGCGCGAATGAGCGGTGCTGCATTGGAGACGCTCGCAATCGTTGCCTACAAGCAACCAATTTCGCGGGCGCAGGTTGCTTCGATTCGCGGTGTCGACCCCGACGGTGTGCTTCGGACACTGTCGGCGCGCGGTTATGTCACCCAAGTTGCGATCGATCCCGGACCCGGCCAGGCCGCGCTTTTCGGCACGACGCCACAATTCCTCGAAAAGCTGGGCCTCAATTCCCTCTCGGACCTGCCGGCGCTTGCGGAGTTCGTTCCGGGAGCCGAGGTCGTCGAAGCACTCGAGTATGGATTGCGCGCACCGGACGCGGATCCCAAGCAACTGCGCAACAACACCCCCTCGCTGCCCGGTGAGGATTCCGACCCCTTCGCCGGCGCGCCATCGGCCGCAGAATGAGCGCGGATGATCGTCCGCTGGAGAAGCCCCTGGAGAAGCCGCTGTGGGAACAGTGGGCGGATCAGCGGGGGCTCGCGACAGGCGAGCGGCTGCAAAAAGTTCTCGCGATCCGTGGATGGGGCAGTCGGCGGATCTGCGAGGACATGATCTCGGCCGGTCGAGTAACGGTCAACGGAGCAGTCGCCGTGCTCGGCCAACGCGTCGACGTGGACTCCGACGTCGTCGAGGTCGACGGGGTGCAGATCGGGTTGCGTCCAGACCTGGTGTACTACCTGCTCAACAAGCCAGCAGGGGTCATCACAACGGCCAGCGACCCACAGGGACGGCCGACTGTCGTTTCGATGGTGCCTGACGAGCCGCGCGTGTTCTCCGTCGGACGACTCGACGTCGACACCGAGGGTCTGTTGCTGATGACAAACGATGGTGAATTGGCCAACCGAATCGCGCATCCGAGCCATGGCGTCGAGAAGGAATACCTCGCCCATGTCAATGGCAATGTTCCGGGCAATCTGCTCCACCGCCTGCGCGATGGCATCGAACTCGACGACGGAGTCACTGCTCCAGCGCGCGTCAGTCAGCTCAGCCCTGGCTTGCTTCGAATCACGATTCACGAGGGCCGCAATCGTCAGGTCCGGCGAATGTGCGAGGCGATCGGCTTTCCGGTCCAACGGCTGGCCCGAGTTCGGATCGGTCCTCTTCGAGATGCCGGCCTCGCCCCAGGCCGATTTCGTGCTCTGACGCTCGACGAACTGCGGCAATTGATCGAGGCAGTCGCCGGCTCGCCGCGCAGCTACGATCGTCGGCCGTGACAACGCCGCGCCGCGCCAACATCATCGGTCTCGGCCTCATCGGCGGGTCGATCGGCCTCGCGCTACGCGAGCGCGGTTGGTATGTCGCTGGCGAGGATCACGATCAGCCCAGAATCGACAGGGCGCTGGCGATGGGGGTGCTCGACAGGCAAGGCCTGTCGGAAGACGCCGAAATTACGTTCGTGGCCACGCCAGTGCTGTCGGTGGCTGATCAGGTCAAGCGAGCGCTCGCCGAAACCAGTGGCCTCGTCACGGATGTTGGCAGTGTCAAGGGCGCGATCGCGGCTGCTATCGATGATGCTCGATTCGTCGGTGGGCACCCAATGGCGGGCAGCGAACTCGAGGGCCTCGATGGAGCAGATGCATCGATGTTCACCGGGGCAGTGTGGGTTCTGACGCCGACGGCCACGACGTCTGATCAGACGTTTGCGGCAACAGCGTCGATCGTTGCCATCCTCGGAGCCGAGGTTGTTGCCCTG
>JANOQU010000474.1:0-2984 GCA_031422355.1 Actinomycetes bacterium | reverse complement strand
CGGGCAGAATCGTTCGCGAAAGTGGGTTGAGCGCTGGATGAAGCCTTGATAAAGGGGCCAGGATGACGCTCTCGCGACGCGACATCAACGAATTGCTCGCTGACCACGGACTCGCACCACGCCGAGAGTTCGGACAGAACTTTGTGGGTGATCCGAATACGGTCCGCCGAATTGCTCGTCTGGCCAAGGTTGATGCGTCCGACCACGTTGTCGAAATCGGAGCCGGGCTCGGGTCGTTGACGTCTGCGATCGCGGAGACAGGGGCCCGCGTCGTTGCGATCGAGATCGATCGCGGCATCGTGCCCGTACTTCGTTCCGTGGTGTCGGGGTTCGAGAACGTGACCGTGATCGAAGGCGACGCCCAAGAATTGGACTGGACCGACTTGCTGGCCGGATCCAATGCCTGGGTGCTCGTGGCCAATCTGCCGTACAACGTTGGCACGCCTCTGGTGATGGATCTGCTCGACACCGTTCCCCAGATCGCTCGGATGCTTGTGATGGTTCAACGCGAGGTGGCCGAACGAATTGTCGCCTCCACCCGGACCGGGGCCTACGGCGCGATAACGGTCAAAGTTGCCTACTGGGCGACGGCCAAGATCGTTGGCTACGTGCCGGCGACGGTGTTCGTTCCCCAGCCCAAGGTCGAGAGCGCGCTCGTCGAGATCACCCGGCGCGACACTCCCGCCGTTGCAGGTGTCGCACCGGATGCGTTGTTCACGCTCGTCAAGGCCGGTTTCGCCCACCGCCGCCAAATGCTGCGCCGGGTCTTGGACGGCATCGTGACACATGATCAGTTCGAACGGGCCGAAATTCAGCCCACTTCACGGGCCGAGGAACTCGACGTGATCGCATGGGGCCGACTCGCCACCATCGTCGAAGCTGATCGAGCACTGTCGACAGTCGCATGATCGAGCGGATCCTGGCCCCAGCAAAGTTGACCGTGAGTCTGCGGATCACGGGCGTCCGCGATGACGGATACCACCTGATCGACGCCGAGATGGTGACGCTGGATCTCGCCGACGAGTTGACAATCGATACCGAGGGCGATGGCTTGACCGCGAACGGGCCGTACAGCGCGGGTGTTCCATTGGATGACAGCAACCTCGTCGCCAAGGCCATGCGATTGATCGATCGGCGCGCCGGCGTGAATCTCCGCAAACGAATCCCCCACGGCGGCGGCCTCGGGGGTGGTTCCGCCGATGCAGCCGCCGTTCTGCGGTGGGCTGGATTCACCGACCTTGTTGCGGCGGCCGGCCTCGGAGCCGATGTTCCGTTCTGTCTCGTCGGCGGCCGGGCCCATGTTGGCGGCATCGGCGAGATCGTCACCCCGCTCGCACCGCTGGCACGCGACTTCACCCTGGTGATTCCACCGCTGTCGTGTTCGACCCCGTCGGTGTACCGCGTCTGGGACGAACTTGGAGGGCCCCGATCCAACGGTCGCAACGATCTCGAACCTGCCGCGTTGGTCGTCGAACCCTCACTCGTGCGGTGGCGTGACCGGATTGCCGAAGCTGCGGGCATCGCCCCGACGCTCGCAGGCAGCGGCGCAACCTGGTTTCTCGACGGTCACAATTTCGATCTTGGCGACGCCCTGCCGGACGCCACGATCGTCGTGACGAGCACAGTTGCGTGACCCCGTCTCACCAATAACTACTTGCCCGAAAACTGCAACGACCGCTCACCAGAGTGAGCGGTCGATACGCACGGCGAGCGCCGTGGAGAATTGTCGGTGGGGCTATTTGCGACGCTGGTGACGGGTACGCCGGAGCATCTTCTTGTGCTTCTTCTTACGCATGCGCTTACGGCGCTTCTTGATCAACGAACCCATAAGGGCGCAACGCTACCCGTCGTCAGGGCCACCACCAACCGGTGCATGCAGGTGGTCACCGATTTCGACCGAGAATGCCCGTGCCGACCCACAGAGTCGCCCGATACGGTATGGGCCGATCCTTTCCGGGGTCGTTCAATGGTAGGACATCGGTTTTTGGTGCCGTCTATAGGGGTTCGAGTCCTCTCCCCGGAGCTGAAGAGTGCACCGCCTTCAACGGGCGCCATGGGCATTGCTTGCACGGCCAATCCCTGTAGGGCGACTTCGTGCAAGCGACTCGGCTGACTTGCGTCCGATGTGATCGAACACGCAAGTGGACCGTTCAAGAGGTGCTCAGCGCGATAGAACAGAGTCATGGCAGTTTCCGCAATCGTGCTCGCCGCTGGCGAAGGTACCCGGATGCGATCAGCTCGTCCCAAGCCGCTGCATATGATCTGCGGCCGCGGGATGGTGATGCACGTCATCCACGCGCTCGAATCCGTCGATGTCGAACGAACAGTCGTGGTCGTTGGCCACGGCGCCGAACGGGTCACCAAAAAGGTTCAGGAACAGGCGCCGGACTGGGCGAATGTCACATTCGTCGAACAGCACGTACAGCGCGGTACGGGTGACGCGGCGATGGTTGGATTGTCGGCATTCCCAGGTGACGAACTCGGCGGCGAATACCTCGACGACGAATCGACGATCATCATCATGCCGGGCGACACACCGCTGTTGCGGGCAGAAACCATCGACGCGCTCGTGGCCACCCACGTCGCCAACGGCTATGCGGCCACCATCCTGGCGTCGATCATGGACGACCCCACCGGCTACGGCAGAGTCATCCGGGGCTCGGGCAAGGCGTCGGCAGACCGGGTGATGCGGATCATCGAAGAACGCGATGCAAGCCCGGAGGAGCGGGCGATCAACGAGGTCAATACCAGCATCTATGCGTTCAGACGCGATCTGCTCGGCCCGGCATTGCGCCACCTATCTCCCGACAACTCCCAGGGCGAGTACTACCTGACCGACGTCGTCGGCGTACTCAGCAACATGGGCCACCGGATCGGTGCGATGCAGGCGCCGCCGGCCGAAACGGCAGGGGTCAACGACCGCTGGCAACTGGCTTTGGCCGAACGAGAGCTTCGGGCGCGCACCAATCGGCACTGGTTACTGA
>JANOQU010000473.1:0-2331 GCA_031422355.1 Actinomycetes bacterium | reverse complement strand
CATTGATCAGTGCTCGATCGCCGATCGCTTCATCGAACTCAACCGTCACCGGGATTGCAGCGCACAGGCCGCTCGTTGCAGGGGATTCCGCCAGCTCGATGCGAATCTCCGTGGGGGTGTATTCGATCGCAGCGGCTGTTACTTCAGCACCGCACGAAACACCCGTGACATCCAGCACAACCGCTGTTGACGAGGGTTCGTATGGCCGCGCGACCCATCTAACGTCATTCGACACGACGCTGGAAACGGTCGACTCTGAGCGAGCCAAATTGCCCGTGCCGCAGCCAATTAGAGCGAGGGCAAACAACACACCACCGCTCCATCCTCGGAGGCGAGGGAAGTCAACCGTTACATACGAAATCACAAGATCCTGGCTGACGCAACGGCTTGGTACCGGCGGTGACCAGCGGTTGCGCCGTGTACGGCGGACACCCCAAGGATGCTGAACACATCTACGAACGAACTTCGATCTTGAGTTCATACTCAACGACGGTAGGTGTCCGTTAATCTGGTGCTGTTGGATTCAACAATCGTTCACCTAATGTTGACCTTGTGTGCGCACTGGAGTCGCACAAATTTCCCACGCCTTCACCATCTCGACACAAAAATATTGAGTAAGTGTGCCGCTGATGATCGCAGCGGAGCCGCTTTGACGTTTCTTGGAACCGGCCCGAAGGCCTCGGTCCGACCCTGCCGGATTTCCCGATTCTCTATACCGCGGCAGGCACGGGGGAAGCTTCGGGCCGTACCACAACTGCATGATGCCAACAGTCCCAGGTTGGGTGGTGGCTGCTGGGGCCGTGGTCGTCGTGCCGATCAGGAGAGCCGCTCGACCGCGACGAGTGCGGCTCAGTCGGCTGGGGTTCGTTAGGGTGGGCATGTGCCTGGTGCCATTGCCATCGTCGTTGTTCTGTTGCTGCTGCCGGTGATCGTCTGTATGTCGTTCGCCGTGATCGCCTTCGTGTTCGGGCAACTGCTCTACAAGGACGGCGAAATCCGCAATGCCGAGAGCGAACTCCTCGACCTGAACGTCTAGTGCACACCCATGACGCGGCGACGGAGGCGTTGAGCGCGGCGATCGTGCGCTACGCCGTCGATCGGGTGCGACTGTACCCGCCCCCGCTCGATCGCGCCGCCACTTTGTCCGACCTCGGTCGTTTGGCCGGACGAACGATTACGCCCGAAGGCCTCGGTGGAATCGAGGCGCTGCAACTCTTCCAGGACGTGCTCGCCCCGGCAACGATCAGTACCGATCATCCCGGCTTTTTGTCGTTCGTCCCGGCAGCGCCAACCGAAGCAGCGATCCTTTTCGATCTCGTCGTCGGTGCAAGCAGTATCTACGCCGGATCCGGGATGGAAGCCGCCGGCGCCGTGTTCGCCGAGAACCAGGCATTGCGCTGGCTGGCCGATCTGGCCGGCCTTCCTGAGTCCGCCGGCGGAGTGTTCGTCAGCGGCGGCACGAACGGAAACCTCTCGGCGTTGATCGCGGCCCGCTTCGACTGGCGACGTCGGGCCAACGGCAGCCACGACCGAACGCGGGGGCTGATCATCGCGTCGACCGGCTCGCACTCGTCGATCGCGTCGGCGGCACGAGCGATGGACGCCGACATCATCAAGGTCGTCGCCGACGAGCGAGGACGTCTGCACGGTGACGCCCTGCAGGAACTGATCGACGGGCTCGATCCATCAGATCGGGACCGCATCTTTGCCATCGTCGCGACGAGTGGCACCACCAACGCCGGGGTCATCGACGACCTGGATGGTGCAGGTAGAATCGCAGCCGACCTGGGCGTGTGGTTTCACGTCGATGGCGCGTACGGCGGTGCAGCCCTCTGCTCGCCGACTGCCCGCCCGAAGTTCGCCGGGATCGAACGATGCGACAGTTTCATCGTCGATCCGCACAAGTGGTTGTTCGCCCCATTCGATTGCTGCGCGCTGATCTACCGCAATCCCGAGATCGGTCGGGCTGCGCATACCCAGCACGCCGAGTATCTCGATGTCCTCCACGGGAATGACGATGACGCGGCGGGCGTCGAATGGAACCCCAGCGACTACGCCCATCACCTCAGTCGGCGAGCGCGGGGCCTGCCGTTCTGGTTCAGCCTGGCGACGTACGGCACCGATGCTTACGCGGCAGCAGTCGATACGACCCTGGCGGTCACGGTTGCGACAGCTGAGCTGATCCGTGCGTCCGATCACCTCGACCTGATCGTCGAACCGGACCTCTCCGTCGTGCTGTTCCGGCGGATCGGCTGGAGCTCGGCGCAGTATCAGGCGTGGAGTGATGCCCTGTTGCTCGACGGTACGGCGTTCGTCGTGCCCACAGCGTGG
>JANOQU010000472.1:0-18080 GCA_031422355.1 Actinomycetes bacterium | reverse complement strand
CGAAGGCCGAGTCGAATGACGCCCAGAGCCTCCATCCACGCCGCCACAGGATCGGTGTTGCGCTTGCGAGGGAACTGCACGAGACGACCGATGACGCGTCGAACCTCGATCTCGTCGATGGTCCGCAGCGTGCGCGGCTGGTGCATGAACGGGGCCGATCCGTTGACGATCGCCAGCGCGATCGCATTCAGCGTTCGAACTCTTAGACCGCGCAGATCGGGCGTTCTGGCCTGCATCTCCTCCTGCGCCCGCTTGTTGAACGCAACCAGACTGACCGCCGTTGGCGGTATACGCCAGCCGTTCAGCAGGTGTCGCGCTCGCTCGGTGAGGACTCGTGTCTTTCCACTACCCGCCGGAGCGATGATCCGCGCCGTAGCACCAGAATGATCGACAGCGGCGCGCTGGTCGTCGGCAAGGTCTGCCGTCGACCCACCGTCGATCGGCGCCACGACGGAGCCGTGCTCGATCGCAACAGCGTGCAGCACGGCAACGCCCTCGATCGGTCCGAGACGGCGGATCGGACCGCCGTCAAGCCAGAGCTGCTGGCCATTCGCCAGCCGCACATCTCCGGCCCGAACACCTGGCTCATCATCGCCTGGATCATCGATCGGCGTCAGACCCAGTTCGATCGCCCGGTCGAGCAGTGACCAGTACGGCTCTGCACCGGTGGCGTCGACGGCATTGCTCCACACCAGGTGATGGAGCACGTCGAGGGGGAACCAGAACCTGGCACCGAGCGAATATGGTGCGGCGGATTCTGTTGATCGGGGTGGATCGTAGAATGGAACGGCCAGTTCGACCACCACGCGCCTCCTCGCCTCGGCGTGAGCGATCAGCGCGTCGACCGTCGGTTCGGGGTCAGCGATCACCGATTCATCGATGATGACCCTTGCGCCATCGCGCCACGGTGTCGGCACGTTCGCGCCGACCAAGATCACGACGCCTCGAGCGAGGGCGTCCGGGCCTGGCCGGATCCATGCATGACGCCCGGTTGTGGTCTGGCGACGTCGCTCCCCGGCCCCGGAGGCGATGACCGACGCTGCATCGTCCGGCGCGGGAATCGCGGTTGTGGACAATTCGGCGCCCGACTCCGTTCGCTCCCAGCAGGCCCGAACCTCGCCGGGCGAAGCATGCGCTCCACCGCAGTACACGCATGCGATCGCCATCCGTCAGTTCTACCCGGTCAGGTCGCGTAGTTCGCAAGGTCGGTTGGATCGGTCAGTGCCCGACGGCTGGGCGGAACCGCTGTGAGTTCGCCTTCGCCGAACTACCTGCATCGATAGTGCCGAGGGTTTCGTGACCGGTCAGGCCGAGCAGCAAACACTCCACAGCCGCCCTGTGGAGGGTTTAGTGACCGGTCAGCGCGTGCACCAAACCCTCGACATTGGTAATGCCGAGGGTTTCGTGACCGGTGCCGCCCGACTGGCGGCAGTTGCCGCCGCGTCCGTCGCCCGCCGGAAGGCCGGTCGTATGATCCTTCGCTGAGAATGGAGCACAAGGAGATGGCAATGATTTCGTCCCTGCTGGTTGATCGGATGTCGCTCGAGGTCACCTGGGACGACGCTGCCACGACCCGGTATCCATGGATCTGGTTACGAGATCACGCCCACGATGCTGAGACGATGCACCCCGTCACTCAGCAGCGGCAGTTGTTCACTGCCGCCCTTCCGACCGATCTCGCCGGGGCCGACGCTCAGGTCCGTGACGGTTCGGTGGTCATCCGGTGGACTGGCGACGAGTCACAAGCCGAGTCGATTCTGCCTGTCTCGTTCCTGGCCCGCTACCGCAAACCGACACCATCGAGGGCAACAGTGGAGACGGCCATCACGATGTGGAACGCCGATTTCATCCACGCCAATCTTCCCACTGTCTCCTATGACGAGGTGATGAGCAGCGATGAAGGCGTCGCTGCGTGGCTTGCGAAGTGCGCCGAGTTCGGCTTCTGCCTGGCCGTCGGAACGCCAGCGAACGGCCAGGCAACGGAGGCTTTGCTCCGCCGGATCGGTTACGTCCGCGAAACCATCTTCGGCGGAATGTTCGAGTTCGAGGCAGATCTCACAAAGGCCGACACCGCTTACACGAACCTGGAACTTCGCCCCCACACCGACGGCACCTATTCCCACGACGCGCCGGGTGTCCAATTGCTGCACTGCATGTTGTTCGAAGGCACGGGCGGAGCAAGCACGATGGTTGATGCGTTCGCGATCGCCGACCGGATGCGGCGCGAAACGCCGGAACAGTTCGAGACGTTGTCCACGGTCGCCGTACCGGGCCAATACATCGGCGACGGCTCGCACCTGGTGGCGGCTCGACCCGTCTTCCGCCACGATCACACCGGGACACTCGTGCAGGTGTCGTTCAACAATTACGACCGCGCCCCGTTCCTGCTTGCGGAAGCCGAGATGATCGCGTTCTACGACGCTCTCCGCACCTTCGACTTGATCGCCAACGACGAGTCGATGCAGTGGCGGCATGTGCTCGCGCCGGGCGAGGCGATGTTGTTCGACAATTGGCGGGTCCTGCACGGCCGATTCGCCTACACCGGTCGTCGCCGACTCTGCGGCGGATACGTCAACCGTGAAGACGTCGAGAGTCGGCTCCGCCAACTCGTCGGGCGCAAACTCGCGTAATCAGCGGAGGCAGCGAATCGGCAGCGAGGCCCCGATCAGAGCTGCAGGCTCTTGATCTCGAGGAACTCTTCCAGGCCGAACCGCCCGTACTCACGGCCGATTCCCGACTGCTTGTAGCCACCGAACGGTGCGTTCGGATTGAACGCTCCGCCATTGACTTCGACCTGACCGGTACGAAGTCGGCGGGCGACCTGCTCGGCGTGGGCCTTGTCGCCCGACCAGACACCGCCGGCCAGGCCGTAGACAACTCCATTGGCGATTCGTACGGCGTCTTCCTCGTCCTCGTAGGTCATGATCGACAACACCGGGCCGAAGATCTCTTCCTGGGCAATAGTCATGTCCGGCGTCACGCCGCCGAACACGGTAGGACGTACATAGAAGCCGACATCGACGCCGTCGGGCTTGCCGAGACCGCCGGCAACCAGCGTCGCCCCCTCGTCGATTCCCTTCTGGATGTAGCCCTGGACGCGGTCGCGCTGTGCGGCAGATGCCAGCGGGCCGAGATGAACACCCTGTGCGAACGGATCGCCGACCACCATCGCGCTGGCTGTTGCCCCGGCGATTGCCTCCGCCTCGGCCAGCCGATCTTTCGGAACCAGCATGCGGGTCAAGGCCGAACACGTCTGACCACTGTTGAGGAACGCCTTGCCCACACCCTCGCTGACTGCCTTGGCAAACCCGGCCTCGTCGAGGTCGGCAAGCATGATGTTTGCGCTCTTGCCGCCCAGTTCGAGGGCGATCTTCTTGATCGTCTCTGCGCCGAGTTGGGCAACGCGCTTGCCAGCACGGGTGGACCAAGTAAAGGAAACCATGTCGACGTCGGGGTGCGAGGCCATCGCCTCACCGACGATCGGGCCAACGCCGGACACCAGGTTGAACACTCCAGCGGGCAGGCCGATCTCGTTGATGATGTCGGCCAGGATGAATGCGTCCACCGGGGCGACCTCGCTGGGCTTGAGGACGACGGTGCAACCGGCTGCCATTGCAAAGGCAACCTTGGCAGCGATCTGGTGCAGCGGATAGTTCCATGGCGTGATGCACGCCACGACACCGATGGCTTCGCGTACGACGAGTGAACTTCCGACCTTTTCCTCGAACTGATAGGACTCGGCAAGCGCGGCTGCCTGATTGAAACTGTTGATCGGCAGACCGACCTGAACCATCTGCGAGAGCCATTTTGCCATCCCGGTCTCTTTCGAGATCGCCGTCGCAATCTCATCCATCCGGGCGCCGAGCGAATCACCGATTCGAGTGAGGTACTTGGCGCGCTCCTCGACGGGGGTCGCCGACCAGGATTCGAAGGCGCCCTTGGCAGCCGCGACCGCTACATCGACATCGGCAGCGCTGCCCGACGGAATCGTCGCCATCACACCTTCGGTAATGGAATCGATCACGTCGATCGTGTCGTTCGAAGTCGACGAGACCCAGGCCCCACCGATGTACAGCTTGTCGTAGTTCGTGATCGCGTCGTTTGTCATGGCTGCAGGATATTCGATCGAACGACCGCGATGTCACGCCAGGCCGATGTCAGGTCAGCGAATAGTCGTCGAGGTCGACAGTTCGGGTCCATTGCCAATACGTCGGAATCGGCCACGGCGACAGTGTCCAGACCCGGCCGTCGGGATTCTTGAAATGGCTGTGCTCGACCGCCCAATGGGCCCACACCATCTGGCTGATCTCGCTCTGGTAATGATCGGCGTATCGATCATGCACCTCGCTACGAACCTCGATCGCTGTCGCGTCGTGTGTCAGAACTTGGTGGATCGCGCTCATCACGTAGTTGACCTGACATTCGGACTGAAAGATCAGACTTGCGCCGTGGGCCAAGTTCGTGCCGGGCCCGTACAGGCAGAACAGGTTCGGGAAGTTCGGCATCGTGATGCCCAGATACGCCGTTGGTTCGGTGTTCCATTGTTCGTGCAGGGAGACACCCCCACGTCCCAGAAACTGGATCGGGGCCAAGAACTCACTGTGGCGAAAGCCTGTGGCATAACAAATCACGTCGGCCTCGTGCAGTTCGCCGTCGTCGGTGATGATCCCCTCGGGCACGATCCGCTCGATCCCCGTGCGCACAAGGCGCACATTTGCCTTCTGAAGGCACGTCAGCCAGGAACCGTTGTCCTGCAACATTCGTTTCGCCGAGGGCGGATACGGCGGGATGCACACGTCGATCAGGTCGGGGCGATCCGAAAGCTGCGACGAAATCCACTCACTGAACAGCTGCCTGGTCTGCAAGTTGATCGCGCTGATCGAACGCCCACCGTCGTCCCATTCGGGGTCGATCCGGTTTCGTTCGATGCTCAGTCCGGATGCCGGATAGAACATCAAGAATCGGAACCATCGGCCGTAGAACGGAAGGTGGCGCATCGCCCATGCGTCCCCGTCAGGCACATGACGGTGGTAATTGGGGTTGGGAAACATCCACTGCGCCGTGCGTTGAAAGACGCTGAGATGGTTCACTTCGTCTGCGATCGTGGGCGCGATCTGAAAGCCGCTTGCTCCCGCCCCGACAAGGGCAAAGCGTCGTCCGGCGTGGTCGAAGTCTGCTGGCCATCGAGCCGAATGGAACGACGGCCCGGCGAAATCGTCCATACCGGGGATGTCAGGCAGGTTGGGCAGGTTCAGTGCGCCCACGGCACTGATCACGAAACGGGCCTCGATCGTGGTGGATCCACCGTCCGCAGTGCGAAGTGACAGCGACCACTGGTTGGACTCCTCACTCCAGGTCGCGTCGGTGACCTCGGTTCGAAATCTGATGTTCGGTGCCAGGTCGTACTTGTCGACGATCCGCTGGAAGTAACTGCTCAGTTCCGGCTGCTGGCAGTAGTACTCCTCCCAGTGGTGGGCAGGCTCGAACGAGTAACAGTAGAAGTGGCTGCCAATGTCCACGCGGGCGCCGGGGTATCGGTTGTCCCACCACGTGCCACCAGGCCCGTCACCCTTTTCGATGATCGTGAATGGGATACCGGCCTGAGACAGGCGAATGCCGGCCAGGATTCCGGATTCTCCACAGCCGATCACCACCGTATGAGCAGCGTCGCGTTGTTCCGCCGGAACCTGCTCGCGCCAGGTGATCGATCCGCTATCTGAACCATCGAGGTGAAGGTCGTCGAGGAACATGGCTACGACGTCGTTTGCCACCTCACCTGCGGCGATGAACGACATCATCTCATGAGCCAGTTCAGCGTCGGGCACGAACGGGACGCAACCAGCGTTGCGGTACGCGCCGATCACCGGGACGGCACGTCGGCGGACTTCGTGCTTGGCATCATCGGACATGTATCCCTGATACTCGTTGATCATCGCTCCCTGGGGCCGGAGATCGCTGCGCACCCACGAGGGATCACCCGTCATGTGCACGAGCGAGCACAGCAACGCCGGAATGCTGACGTCCTCCAACGCCGCAGCAATGGCGCCGTCGCCGTCGTCGAACGGTGCACCGGCGTGTGGATTGCGAGTTCCGTCTGTCACAGCCCCCGACCGTACAGAAGTGCGGACAACGCGACTCTGTCGCAGCGCAGCGTCGATCAGCCCTGCTCGATACGGCACGAATCGCGCCCTCGGTGCCGCTCCGTGCCACCCCTTGGCACGCAGCGGGAACAAGGGCGTGAAACGTGTCAGGATCCGCTGGGCTGCGGGCAGGAAACCCCCGACCTGCGGCGGGTCCGGTTGCTGGCGGACTCTGTCACACCGGTGTGGTGGAATGACCGTCTTGAGTCTTCACATCCATTGCGCATCGTCGCTGACCCCACTTGCCGAGTCATTGGCGATGACGATGGCGACCCCGTTGCCTGATCCGTTCGCAGCCGAAGTTGTCGGTGTACCGACTGTTGGAGTCCGCGATTGGCTCCAGCAGCGGCTTGCGCTTCGCCTCGGAGCCGGCGAGCACGACGACGGTGTGGCGGCGAACATCCAGATGGTATTTCCCAACCGTTTCATCGCGGCCGCGCTCGGTGGACACATCGACGAAGTCAGCCCATGGGATCTCGATCGGTTGACGTGGACGGTCCTCCAAGTCATCGACGCCGGTCGCGTCAGCATCCCCGGACGGCGAACGGGTGCCTATTCAACCGCCAGACGGATCGCCGATCTGTTCGACAGGTACGCAAACAACCGCCCCCAATTGCTCCAGCAGTGGGGTGCCGGTCATTTCGGCGACGGCACCGAAGATGATCGGCAGGCGGTCGTGCCGCTGGCCGCAGACCATGTGTGGCAAGCCCATCTCTGGCGAGCCGTCCGAGATGCGATCGGGCAGCCGACATCCGCTGAGCGCCTGCCAGAACTGCTGGCAGACCTTCGTGCTGGCCGCATCGAGCCGCGCCTTCCAGAGCGGGTGGCGTTGTTCGGGCTGAGCGCAGTGTCGTCGTCACAGCTAGCCGTTGTGCAGGCGCTCGCGGTGGTTCGCGACGTGCATCTTCATCTCGTCCACCCGTCAACAACTGGTTGGCAGCAATGTCGACATCAGTTGGCTGGTCGACTTGTTCCACGCTCGGCGGTCGACGCAACGGCCGCGGTGCAGCACCCACTCTTGCGTTCGTGGGGTCGCCCACCCATGGAAACGGCGGCACTCGTCGCGGGCCTCGACGTCGTCGTCGAACAATTGGATCGGGTCGAGCATTTGGATCAGGGAGTCGCCCTGCTCGATGCTCCACCGATTTCACTGCTCGAACGGATCCAGGCCGACATCCGACGCGACCAACCCATAGAACCTGGCGCCTTTGCGGCGACCGATCAGGATCGATCGATCCAACTCCACGCATGCCACGGCACCACCCGCCAGATCGAGGTGCTGCGCGATGCGCTCGGCCATCTGTTTGCCGCCGACCCGACACTCGCAGCACACGAGGTCGCCATCCTGTGTCCCGATCTGGACCGGTTCGCGCCGCTTCTCCAATCCGTGTTCCAGCGCAGTTCGCTGCCCATTCCGGTTCGGGTCAGCGATCTCACTCTCGGAACCGGCAATCCAGTCGGCGCTGCCCTTGCGACGCTGCTCAGCACCATTGCTGGTCGATGTACCGCTGCAGACATCCTCCAACTCATTACTCTCGATCCAATTTCGCGCCGGTTCGGTTTCGATGACGAAGACGCAGAATTGATCAACCGTTGGCTCGACGAACTCGGCACCACATGGGGCCTCGACGGCGACCATCGTGGCGAGTGGGTGCCGAGCCACATCGTCGAAGGCACATGGTCGGCAACGCTGGACCGATTGCTGCTCGGCGGATCAATGCCCGCGCCTTCGCCACGTGTCGGACCGGGCGGCGTCGTTCCATTCGACGATATCGACGCAAACGGAATGGCTGTTGCTGGCCGGCTCGCAGAATTGGTCGCCCGCTTGCGTGATGCCAAGCAACGGTGCTCGGGCCAGCGTTGTATCGGCGAGTGGGCGGCCGTCCTGCTCGACCTGATCGACGGCTTTCTCGCAACCCACCCCAACGACAGTTGGCAGATCGCAGAGATCGTGGAGGAGATTTCGGCGATCGCCGAAAACGCCACGAGTACTACGAGCACGACTGACGTTGCGCTCCCGCTCAGCGATGCTCGACTCGTCCTCGCCGGCGCACTCGGCGGCGACCGGGGCCGACTAGCGATGCGATCCGGGGCCGTCACGGCGAGTGCGTTTCTGCCGGTGCGCAACGTGACGAGTCGTGTCGTGTGCGTTCTCGGTCTCGATGATGCCAGCATGCGGTCGTCCGGCGTCGATGGAGACGACATCCTCGGGCTACGTCCATGCATTGGCGAAAGGGACCAGCGAGTCGAAGGTCGCCACATGCTGCTCGACGCGTTGATGGCAGCAGGCGAGCACTTTCTCGTGACCTTCGACGGCAGTGACATCACGACCAATCGTCCGCTTCCATCTCCTGTCCATCTCGCCGAACTGATCGATGTCATCGATGCGCTTCGTCGTGGCGACAGCAACGCTTCGACATCGATCATCACCCGTCACCCCCGTCAGGCCTACGACGAACGCAACTTCGGCGCAGGCGTCGGTGACCAACCGGCGTCATTCGACACCGCCATGCTCGCCGCCGCGATGGCCCGACGAAGCGCCGTGGGCGCAAACGAGCCGTGGCCGTTGCTGTCCCCGTTGGTGCCGGCCGTCGTCGACCTGGCCCAACTCGCTGATTCGTGCACGCGACCGGAACGAACTCTGCTGCACCGGCGGCTCGACATCAGGCTTCCGCCAGAGGCGACCGAGACGGACGTCAGCATCCCGCTTCAATTCGTCGGTCTCGACACCTACCAATTGGGACGCGAGTTACTCGAGCTCCACCGACAAGGAGCAGACGAGGCCGCGATCGAATCGTGGCGTCAGGCAAACCGCCGCTCCGGGGCATTACCCCCGCGCGCTCTGGCTGACGCCACACTTGCCGACACCGCTCTTGAGGTCGCTCTGGTGACCAAATGTCGAGTAAACGGTGCGGACGTCACGGCGTTGATGCAGGCCGCAAGCGCAACGTTCGATGTGGAGATTCACCGCCCTATCGGCGAATCGCAAGGTCACGGCGCCGACCAGGTGATCGTGCGCGACACCATCGGCCGAATTGCCGGCGATCAGGTCGTTCGAGTCTCGTTTACCCGGCCCGGCAATCGGTCGATCATTGCGGCAGCGCTGGATCTCGCCGCCTTGGTCGCGACCGATCCGCAGCGACCATGGCATGCACTCGTCGTCAATCGCCCCAAGTCCGGTGCGTTCAAGGTCTCGCCAGTCGAGGTTCGACCACGGGATCAACCAGATCGCCAGGGCCGCGCCCTTGCACTCATCGACGCAGCGTTGGCATTCCACCTCCGCGCGCTCCGCGAACCGCTGCCCCATTTCGAGAAGTCGTCGCTCACGCTCGCCGACCATGAGACCATCGACGACGAGGAATTTGGTAGAGACATCCGCAGCGACGCTGCCCAGTTGCTCTGGGGTACCTACACCGCCGATGACATCTTGGCAATACCGCTGCGAACAGATGATGAGATGCCTGCGATATCCAGCGCCGTAGTCGGTCGCGCCCAGGCCTTGGCCAACTACCTGTGGTCCTCGGTACGCGCATTCGTGGACATGGGCGACGACCGGTCGACGAACAGCGATGAATCAATCGACGCCACCTCCGACAGCGAGTCGTCCGGCAGCGATGGGGAATCACCGTCATGAACCAGACTTTCGATCTCGCTGGCGCTCTACCGAGCGGGCGAACCGTGATCGAGGCGAGTGCCGGTACCGGCAAGACGTACTCCTTGACGGGACTCATCGTGCGTTATATCGCCGAGGCCGATGTCCCGGTCGACCAGTTCCTGGTCGTCACGTTCACCCGGGCAGCGGCCAACGATCTGCGCGATCGCACACGCAGGGCGCTGCAGGTTGCGCGCCAGGTGATGGAGTCAGAACTGGTGCCGGACGGTCATCAATGGATGGCTGTGCTCCTCGACGGTGCTGGAAACACGCAGGTCCACGCGGAGCGACTTCGTCGCCTCTCGGTTGCCCTGAATCGCTTCGACGAACTGACGATCACCACGATTCATGGCTTCTGCCAGCAGGCCTTGATGCAACTCGGCATCCGCAGCGGAACGGATCCAACCGCGGTACTGGTCGAGAACACCCATGAATTGGTCAGCGAAGTCTGCCGCGACCTGATCGTGACCGGTCTTGCCGATGCGCCGCTCCTGCTGAACTCACCATCGGGCAGCCACACCAGAGTTCGCACCCCGACCCAGGCCGAGAAGAACCTGATTGCGAACGTAACGACCGCCATCGCCAACCCAGGCGCGTCTCTCGCCCCGCAGGGGCGAGAGATCACGGGCGAGGCCCAGCCGAGACTGGCCGGTGATCAGGTCAATGATGCCATGGCTGCCCGATGGCTGGAGATGACCACGGCCGCGCTGCAGGAAGTGAACAGACGCCAGCGGTTGCGGGGCGAGATCGGATATGACGCTCTCGTCACGGGAATCCGAGACGCCCTGATCGATCCCGTTCACGGCGTGGCGGTCGCGGACCAACTCGCACAGCGCACATCCATTGTCCTCGTCGACGAGTTCCAGGACACCGATCGAACGCAATGGGACGTCTTCAACATCGCATTCGCCCGACGCACCCTCATCACTGTTGGCGACCCGAAACAAGCGATCTACCGATTTCGTGGCGCAGACGTGCACGCCTATCTCGACGCCGTTGATCAGACTCCTGCACGATCGCTGGCGACGAACTATCGCTCCGACCGATCACTTCTGGAGGGCCTCGAGCAGCTCTTTCGTGGCGCAACACTTGGTGATTCCCGCATCCCGTTCCTGCCGGTTGTTGCGCGAGCTTCGGCCCCGATCAACGCACTCGGCGCCGGCGCTGGTGTCCATCTGCGTTCGGCTCCACTCGACGATCAGTTGCGCGCCGGACAGCGCACGGACCTCTCGATGCCGCTCGTACGAACGCTGGTGCTCGCTGATCTCGTCAATCGCACGGTGGACCTGCTGGACAACGGAACGGTCACCGATCATCAAGGCGACACCCGTCGGGTCCAGCCCGGCGATATCGCAATACTCGTGCCATCGCACGCCGAAGCGAGCAACGTCGCCGAGGCGATGCGGCGGGCGCGGATCCCGGCGGTGCGGACCCGGACAGGTTCCGTGCTGCGAACACCGGCTGCGTCGCAGTGGAGACTTCTTCTCGCAGCACTGTCCCAACCCCATCGCGCTCCGGTCGTGCGTGCAGCAGCGCTTGGCTGGTTCCTCGCGACCGATGTGGTCGTGCTCGCAAACTCCGACGACACACTGATTGAACTGCAAGAGCATGTCGCGGTTCTTGCCGACCGACTGCGATTGCTCGGCATCAGTGCGTTCTACGACGAGCAGAAGTCGATCAGTCACGCCCATATCTGGGGTCGCGGCGTGGTGCGAACCGTGCTCGGACGAGAGGGCGGAGACCGTCACCTCACGGACCTCGACCACATTGCCGAACTGCTGGCCGACGCGTTGCACGGTCAGCCCTGTGATCCAGCGCTCGTGTCACGAACACTGGACGGATTGATCACGGGCACCAATGACCTCAGTGAAGACACGATGCGCCGGATCGACTCGGACTCGCTTGCCGCTCAGATCACCACAATCCACTCCGCCAAGGGGTTGGAGTACCCAATCGTGCTCGTGCCGTTCGCCTTCAAGCAACGGGCGTCAATCCGCCTGCCACACTCCTACGTCGCCCCTGACGGCAAGCGCGCTCTCGACGTCGCGTCGACCGTTGGCTGGGAGCGGGCGCAGTCTGTGCCGGGCGATGAAACAAGTCGCTACATCCAACTTGCTCGCCGTGAGTGGTCGAATCTGGAGACCGAAGGCGACGAGTTGCGGCTGCTGTATGTTGCGCTGACCCGCGCCGCCCATCGCGTCGAGATCTGGTGGGCCAATACCCGAGGCGCAAACGGCTCTGCGCTCGGCCGAATTCTGCTCGATCGCGATGGAGGCGGGCCGATCCAGAATACTCCGACGGAATTCAGACCACATCTGACCAAGACCGGTGTCGGAAAGAAGTTCGACGTTGGCACCCCGGCCCACCACGGCCTGTCCGAGGCCCTGGTGTTGAACCAACTTCGCACGCTGGCATCGGCCAGTGACGGTGCTCTCCAGCTCACCGAACTTGCGCCGCGGATCCTGCCGATGGTCTGGGCGGGCGGCGGCGTTACCCAATCGGTCCCCATGCGCCCGGCCACTTCACCGAATCGAACGAGCGTCTTGGACCATGCATGGCGCCGATGGTCCTTTAGCGCTCTGGGCGCCCACGTCGAAAGGGATCTGCGCCCGGGCGAGGTAACCCATCTCTCATGGGAGCCGTCGTTGCCGGCGGCCGGCGACGAGCGAGGTGGTTTCGACGAGCCCGTCGAACTCGACACCGCCATTGCTACGGACACCGCCGTTGCCACCGCCACCGCCACCGACACCGCCACCGATACCACTGCGGGCGCTGCTCAGGGTTTTGGCGAGAGCGGCCAACTGAGCCTGTTCTCGGCATCCGCCGATCCCGACACGACCCGGATCGAGTCGGACGTGCCCCTCGTCGCTGCGATGGCCGACGTCGGCGGCGGGACGCGTTTCGGCACGTTCGTCCACGCAGTCCTCGAAGAGCTCGTCGTCGATGTCTCTGCGGATCTCTCCGGCCAACTCCGGACGCTCGTCGTTGACCATGCCCGCCGCGCCGGCCTCCACGTCGCCACCGTCGATGGCCAGCCCAACCGTCCGCTTGTCGACCCGGTTGTCGATGGTCTGCTTGCGGCACTGCACACGCCGCTCGGCCCATTGTTCAGTGGGCGATCGTTGGCCCAGATCTCGGGGGGCGACCGATTGGCGGAACTCACCTTTGACCTTGCGCTCCTCAGGGGCGTGAGCACCAGGGCGCCCTTGTCGGCGGGGGTGATCGGAAGCATTCTGCTCGACACATTGGGCGACGACGATCCGCTCCGACCATTCGGTGCGCAACTCGCAAGCGAGATGGCTGCGCTGGAGATCAGCGGGTGGATGCACGGGTCGATCGACGCGATCGTGCGAATCCCAGCCGACGCCGCCTCGGCCGGCGCAACAGGTCACGCTCACCGATACCTCGTCATCGACTACAAGACCAATCGTCTCCACGAGCCCGGAGCCGTCGATCCCGTTGCTGCGTATCGTCCAGATCGGCTCGTTCCAGCAATGATCCACTCGCGGTATCCGCTGCAGGCATTGCTCTACACCGTTGCCCTCCATCGATACTTACGCTGGAGACTCGGATCCGCCTACTCCCCCGAACATCACCTCGGGGGAATCGGTTACCTCTTTCTCCGGGGTATGGTCGGCCCGAAGACACCGACCTTCGACGGGGTCCCCCACGGCGTGTTCTCGTGGCGACCGCCGACAGCAACAGTGCTCGCAATCGATCAATATTTTGCGATAGGCGACCGCGGCGGCCAGAAGAGGAGTGGCCAATCATGAAGCCCCCACTTGGTCGTCTGGTTACCCTGCGCCCTGAGATGCGGTCGCTCGAGGCGTGGGTGGACTGCGGCGTCTTCGGACCGGCCGAGGTCCATGGGTCCGAGGTCATATGTCGAAGCGATGCTCATGGTGGACCACTCACTCGGCTGGCCGCTGCCTTCGCAATCTGGGCTCCGTTGCACGGACACGCGTGCGCTGATCTCCGACATCTCGGCGAGGCCGTCCGGGCCGAATTGGCCGTGGGTTCCCTCGCCACTCCTGAGTTCGCCGGGCCGTCATTCGGCTCGGCCGCGGTCGACGTTCAGCCGATCGACGTTCTGTCGACGCTGCCGTGGCCGCCTGTCGAGGAGTGGATCGACGAACTTCAACGCAGCCCACTCGTTCGAGTTCTCAACGGACCGGATGAAGTCCCTGTGCTCGATGAACGACCCCTAGTGCTGAATGGCGAACTGCTCTATACCCAACGGCAATGGGCGGACGAATGCTCCGTAGCGATTTCAATCGCGGAACGGCTGACGTCCTCGGACCGGCTGACGTCCTCGGACCGGCTGACGGCCTCGGACCGACGACCGCCCGCTCCAGTCGTCATGGATCCCGCGACGGTCACGTTGCTGAATCGGCTGTTTCCTTCAGACAGCACCGAAGACCCCGGCGGTGATGCGCAACGCCTGGCTGCCCACGCGGCTTTAACCTCCCGGCTCACCGTCATTGTCGGAGGACCAGGCACCGGCAAGACCCATACGGTCGCTCGGTCGCTGGCAGCAATGCTCAACAACGCCGCGCGACACGGCCGGACGCTGAGGATCGGACTCGCAGCCCCGACGGGCAAGGCCGCGGCGCGCATGCATGAAGCAATCGCCGCAGCGGCGGCCACTGGATCTCATTCGGGGGCCCTCACCGACGACGAGGCGGCCCAACTCGGCGGTTTGGCCACGTCGACGATTCATCGGTTGCTCGGCTGGCGAGGTTCAAGCACGCGGTTCCTGTACGACCGCACCAATCCTTTGCCCTTCGACATCGTCGTCATCGATGAGGCCTCGATGGTTGCGCTGCCGCTGATGGCCAGGCTGCTCGAGGCAATCCATCCCGATACCCGCCTGATCCTTGTCGGCGATCCAGATCAACTCCAGAGCATCGAGGTCGGTGCAGTTCTCGGCGATCTCGTCACCGCTTTCGATGTCGCATCAACAGGGGAATCGGCGCCGTCTCCAGTCATGCGGCTGCAGCGTTCCCGCCGTCAACGCGTCGGGTCGCCGATTGGGCCCCTGGCCGAAGCCGTTCGATCCGCAGATGCCCAGCGTGTCATCGAGATCCTTCGCCAGGGCGCGGTGGACCCGGTCGACCACCGGCCGCTGCTGACCTTCGTCGACACCAACGATCCGCTCTCGGCTGCCGCAGAGCCGACGATCCGAGACGCCATTCTCGCGCCGATCACGGCTGCCGCCACCGCTGCGCGAATTGGCGACGCGGCCACTGCGCTGCGGTATCTGTCGATGATCCGCGTTCTCTGCGCCCATCGCGAGGGGCCCTACGGCGCCCATCAGTGGAACCGGCTGATCGAGTCGTGGCTCGCTTCCGAAGCCGCTCCATCGACCCGCTTCTATCCCGGACGAGCCCTGATGGCGACCCGCAACGACGTTCGCCAGCGAGTTTCAAACGGTGACACGGGCATTGTGATCGCTCACCCCGACGGTATTCGCGCAGCATTCACGACGTCGGCTGGCATGCGACTGCTTGCGCCGGCCCAGTTGGAACGCGTCGAGACAGCGTTTGCCACCACGATCCACAAGAGCCAGGGCAGTGAATTCGCGACTGTCGTCGTCGTGCTCGCTCCAGCATCGTCGCCCCTCGCTCGCCGCGAACTGCTTTACACCGCCTTAACAAGATCGACCGAACGACTTGTGGTCGTTGGCACTGACGAGGCGATTCGGGCCTGCGTGAACACACCCAGCCACCGAGTGACTGGGCTGGCGGCCTCGATCCGTAGCCGCCTCGCCCTCAGGGGCGTTCGCTGACCCATTGCAGTGCCGCCGTCGCATCCAAAGGCGCAGCGATCAGGAAGCCCTGCGCGAAATCACATCCGAGTGCACGGAGCGCTTCGAGTTGCTCGATCGTCTCGACCCCTTCGGCTATGGCTGCGAGGCCAAGGTTCCGGGCAAGCCCGATCACGACCTCGACCACTGCCAAATCCTCAGGCTGACGGCACATTCGCGACACGAAGGTCTGATCGATCTTGATCGAGGCAAGCGGGAATCGACGCATGTGAGTCAAGGAAGAATGACCCGTTCCGAAGTCATCGAGACTGAGCTGCGCTCCAGCGGCGTGCAGGTCGCGCAGGGTCTCGTCGGGTGACGAGGAGCCGTGCGCGGTGTGGCGCGACAGCGTCGAACGTTCGGTGATTTCGATCACCAAGTCCGACAGCGTCAGCGAATACGTCGACAGGATCAAGCGCAGTCGGTCGGTCATGTCCGGATTGCTCAACTGCCCGATCGAGAGGTTGATCGCTAGTCTCGGCCCGTCGACACCGCTGTCGCGCTGGTCGTGGATCGTCTGAATCGTGCGAGCCGCCGAATGCAGCACCGCGTCTCCGAAGGCAAGGTCGAGTCCCGAATCGTCGACCAGATCGATAAAGGCTGCGGTTCCGAGCAGTCCCAAAACGGGATGGTTCCAACGGGCCAAGGCCTCCAAGCTGACGAGAGCTCCGGTCGCGACATCGACGATCGGCTGGAGGTGGGCCACTACTTCACCACGCGTCAACCCAACCGCCAATTCGTCAGCCAGCCGCCGACGTTCGATCGCACTTCGGCGGTCCTCCGAGATCGGCCGGGCGGCCCCGCGTCGCTGCGACTTGGAGTCGTACATCTTCACATCGGCGTCTGCGAGAAGGCTGGCAACCGTCGAGTGCGGATCCGACACAGCGACACCAACGCTGGCGCCGATCCGCAACGGGCCGACATCGAGCAGGTACGGGGCGGCCAATTCTGCCTCGATCCTCTCACCGAGGCGACGAGGGGCTGGCCACGGCCCGATGTTCGCAGCGAGCACCACGAATTCATCGCCGCCGACACGGGCGACCATGTCTCCTGGGCGGATTATGCGGCGCAAACGGTCAGCAACTTGGAGAAGGAGTGAGTCTCCTGTCTCCTGGCCATAGAGATCGTTGACCGGCTTGAATCGGTCGAGGTCGATGTAAACGACCGCAACGCCGGAATCCTGGCTGAGGGACTTCTCGATCCCGGTGATCAGCAGGCTCCTGTTAGCCAGCCCCGTGAGGACGTCATGTCGGCCGAGGTGCTCCAGTTCGTCGCGCGCCAGTTGCAAGTCGGTGACGTCGTAACCGGATGCAACGATGCCGCCGACCACCGGATCGTCGAGCAGGTTGACGAGTTCGAATCGGATCGGACGATTTGTCGCCCCGCCGGCTCGCGTCATGGACAGTTCGACCGAGATGCTTCGTCGTCCGGCCCGGATTCGAGCAAGTGCAGCGAGCAGTGTCGACCGATGACCAGCGTCGACGAAGAGTTCCAACGACTGGCCAACGGCACCCGACGGGTCGTGGCCGAGCAACCTGGCGAAGGCACCGCTGACGCCAACAACTGACCCATGCCCGTCCAGAAGCAATGTGATCGAGGCGGCGTGCTGAACCACCTGCTGGAAGCGGGCGACATCGGTTCCCGCCACTTCCCACATCCGGCGCCTGGTGATATCTCGACCAACGCATACCAGCCCGGCCACCTCGACATCGGACGTCATGTTGGCGCCGATGATCTCCATCCAATGCCACACGCCATCCACGTCGATGGCGCGAAGTTCGATCGGGGTCCCTTGATCGTGGCCGACCAACGCACCGATCGACGAAATCGCCCCAGCGAGGTCATCGGGATGCACGAGGTCGAGGACGGATCGTCCCACCCACTCCTGCGGACGCCACCCGAGCAATCGCTCGACCGCGCCGCTGACATATGTCAGTACACCGTCCGCGTCGATCACGAACACGAAGTCCGGAAGGGCATCCAGCAGCCGGGACGGGTTCATGGTTCCGACGGTACATCCAACGACAAATCCGCAACGTTCGAGAGCGACGAGACCTTGGCGAGCGCAGTGCCCATCAGGTCGACGAAATTGTCGTGATAGAACGCCCGGCGCGCACCGACGGAGACGTCACCAAGTGATGCCTCAAACCGTTCGATCGGGCGGCGACCACCCTCGACGTGGGGATAATCCGAGGAGAACAGCACAACCTCTGATCCCGCGTTGGCAATGATCCAGCCGACGTCCTCGGTTGGATACGGCGTGAACCGGATCTGGCGCCTGACGTACTCCGAAGGTCGCATCGACAATTGCTGCAGCCGCTGCTCATGACGGCCAAAGGCATCGAAGGCTGAATCCATCTGGCGCAGCCACGACGGCACCCAGATCGCACCCTGCTCGATGACGCCGACGCGAAGAGCCGGGAACCGCTCGAAGACTCCGTCGAAGATCATCGTCGCCAGCGTCTGCGCCGGTGGAGCGGGA
>JANOQU010000471.1:0-2217 GCA_031422355.1 Actinomycetes bacterium | reverse complement strand
CGCACCACTGTTTCGAACGTGGGATCGAGATCGGGGACGTCGATGCGGTCGGCTATCTCGGTGCCCACCTGCTGACCATTCGGTGGTTGCAAATGCAACCGGCCGAGATCCTCCCGATGGCCCGCCAGGTCGCCGAGTCGTCAACTCTCGTCCAGGGCGACCTCGCCCCGCTCGCGGCGGCTGCGGTGTTCGCGGCGATGATCGGCGAGTTCGATCGCGCCAAGGCCGACTTGCAGCACGTCATTGCCGGGATGGCCGTGGGGAGGGAGGTGTCGAGCAATTGGATGATCACGATGTTCTGTGCCGGCGAGGCCGCAGCGTTGCTCGGTGACCAGAAATCGGCAGAGTCGATCTACTCCGCACTGACGCCGTTCCGCCATCTTCCGATCATGGGCTCACTCGGGATCGTCTGCCTCGGCTCGACAGAGCGAACGCTGGGTATCGCCGCCCGCACGTTCGGCGATCTCGATCGGGCTGTGCATCACTTCGCTGAGGGCATCGATCACAACCACCGGCTCGGAAATCGAGTCATGGCTGCGATCACCGAAGCCGACCTCGGATGTGCGCTGATGGAGCGGGGTGCGGTCGGTGATATCGCCAGAGGGCGGGTCCACATCGACCGAGCGACGGCGGACCTGAACGCTTTCGGACTCGCGGCCCGAGTCCAAGGGCTCGTGGAACGTGCAAGTCGATTGATCGAGGCGATCCCGGTCGGCGACGGTCGGATTCGCCGGATCGGATCGACGTGGCATCTCACCATCGATGGTCACTCGGTCGAGGTTGCAGACTCCATTGGCGTTCATCGCTTGATCCGGCTGCTTGAGCATCCGTTGACCGACCTCGCGGCGACGGACCTCACCGGCGACGATGAACGGTCCGTTCGTCAACCCCTCAGTGACACACCGGCCCTGCGGGCGTATCGGCAACGAATCGATGAGCTGCGATCGTCGATCGGCGAGGCCGACGATGAACACGACATCGAACGAGCATCGATGCTGCGCCGAGAGCTTGACAGCTTGTTGGAGTCCCTCGGACCAACGCTCGGCCTGCGGGGCCGGACTCGTCGTTTCGGAGACAGTTCGGAACGTGCGAGAGTTGCGGTTCGTCAGTCCCTCGGTCGAGTGTTCGAGATGATCGCAGAGCAGGACCTAGAGTTCGCGTCGATGATCCGAGACAGCATCCACACCGGATCCATCTGCCGATTCGAGCCGGTGGCGACGATGCCATCCATCTGGCGACGAGTCGGTGACCAGTGATCGAGTTCGCCGGTCGACCGATTCCCGTGTGGTACGACGACGCCAAATTCGGGATCTTCATCCATTGGGGACCGTATGCGGTGCCGTGCTACGCGCCGGTGGATCACGACATGGGAGACCTGTTCGCCGCCGGCAGTTGGGCTGAGGTCTTCCGCAACAGTCCATACACCGAGTGGTATCTGAATTCGTGGGGCCTTGCCGGCAGCCCGACGGCGCTGCATCACGCATCGACCTACCCAGATCGGGACTACGCCAGCTTCGTTACCGAGTTCCGTGACCGGTCCGCCGGCGTCGATGTCGGGCACTGGGCCAGTCTGTTCGCTGCTGCCGGCGCCCAGTACGTCGTTCCAGTGACCAAGCATCACGATGGATTCCTGATGTGGCACAGCGAGATCGAGAATCCATTTCGGCAAGGTTGGATGGCCGAACGCGATCACATCGCTGAACTCGCCGATGCTGTTCGGCGACAGTCGATGCGCTTCGGCGTGTACTACTCCGGAGGTCTTGACTGGACATTCGAGACCCAACCGATCGACAGCCTGCTGGCAATGGTCCAGAGCATCCCGGTCTCACCCGAGTACTGCGACTACGCGACAGGTCATGTTCGCGAACTGATCGACAGGCTTCAGCCGAGTCTGCTGTGGAACGACATTGGTTGGCCGAAGCCGCTCGATCCGAATGAGACGTTTCGGTATTACTACGAACGAGTTCCCGATGGAGTCGTCAACGATCGATTCGACGTGATCGCGGTTGGTCAGGGACGGCTACACGCAGACATCGCAACGCCCGAGTATTCGGTCAAGGCGTCGTCGGCACGAAAGTGGGAGGTCTGTCGTGGCATCGGACGGTCCTTTGGATACAACCGGATGGAGACCGACGCAACAATGCCGTCGGTCGACGAACTGGTGTGGATGTTGGTCGACATCGTCGCCCGGGGCGGCAACCTGCTCCTGAACGTCGG
>JANOQU010000470.1:0-6771 GCA_031422355.1 Actinomycetes bacterium | reverse complement strand
CGGCGACCCACAGTGCAACAACACCTCTGGCCTGGTTCCCGACCCAACACGGTGATTCTCCCTCCGTGACCGACGGGAGTTCGACCGACCAGAGCCCGAGCGCGAGCCGATTGATGGCGTTCGACTCGGATCCGGAGACGGAGACTCCGTTCCACGTTCCGCGATCGGCTCGGCGTGATTCGATGATGGCATCGATGTCAATCCGGTCGCGAACGGCCGGGTCGAGTCGGTCGAGCCGCGGTTCCTGCCACACGACTGAATATCCGTCGGCTCGACGCGCGGGAGCGATTGCCGCAAATGGATCGGTGAGTTCACGAGCCCACACCTTCGTGATGTCGGCGTAGTCGTGGTACGCGCACAGCGTCAATCCCTCCGAGGCCCGACAGGTCGAGTAGGCGAGCGGATCGGAGATCATCGCAGCGATGCGCTCGGCATCATCGTCGGTCATCGGACGCGTCTGGATGTAACCCGTCACGGCGGCCATGACGACCGCGCCGAGAGCGACGGCCAGTACGGTTCTGTCGCGTTGGTGCCTGGCCACGGCAGCGACCGCTACAACGAGCGCGAGCGCGAGCAGATAGGCGGCGTGCCACCAGGTCGGGCGAACGGCGAAGGCCCAATCGTGGTCGGGATAGCGCGGCCAGATGGAGAGTTGACGGGTGAGGCTGAAATGATTGCCGCCGATTCCTCCGATGCCAGATCCAACGAAGCCGAGCACGACCAGCGCCGCCAGCGCGACCAGAGGAGTAGGCAGCCATCGTGCCAATGCGACAGCGAGCGATCCGGCGCAGACCACGAGCACGAAGCTGACCACGATGTCGCCGATGCTTGCCGCATCGATCGCACCGAAGTGTTCAGTCACGAACGCGCCGCTGGCGAAGGTCGCTGCGACGAACAGGAACTGCACAACCAATGGCATCCAGATCGAACAGAGATGTCCGACGACCCGAGTTGTACGAGTCGCCGGAAGCGCGCCGAACAACTCCTCAGCGCCGTCTCGCCGGGAGCGCAAGACGGCAAGGTTCGTCGCCACCAGCGTCATCCCTGCAAACGGGAGGCTGAATACCGGGAGCAGCGCGAGCCAGTATCGCCAAGAATTCTCGGCCCCCAGGGTGTCCGACGACCAGACGACACCGAAGATCACCAGGATCGCAATCGACATGAAGATTCCGACGATGAACGATTCGCTCCGCAGAAGTTGGCGACCGTCCACCCGGGCAAGCTGCATGGTGGCCGCGATTTGAGTACCTGGACCCAGGTCTCGAGCGTTGGAGGTGCGATCTGGCGCCATCGCGTCGTGCGCCGGCGCCCATTCGTCGCCTGCGACCCGGTTGCTTCCGCGGTGCGTGAACGCATACGCGATGCCGAACACGACCGCGCCGAGGATGATCACTTCCACGACGACTCCTGCAGTACCGAGGCGCCGACGAGCAAGAGGTACCCGTCCTCTACTCGCGGTTCGTCGAGGCGAGCATTCGGCGGGGGTTCGCCGACGTGGCGGACCAATCCATCGCCGGTCATCCACGCCAACTGTGCTGACGGATCGCGCTCATCGGCGAGCCAAACCCGTCCGGTAGCCAAGTTGGCAAGGCCCGCCGGGGTCCCATCGAAACGAACGACACCGCTGTGCATCACGATGACGCGTTGACACAACGCGGCGACGTCGTCGGTTTGGTGGGTCGACAGCACCACCGTTGCGCCGTTCGCCGCCGTCGACAACAGCTCGCGGAACCGAAGGCGCTGCTCTGGATCGAGACCGGCTGTTGGCTCGTCCAGGATCAGCAGTGAGGGCGACCCGAGCAATGCCTGGGCGATCGCGACCCTCCGACGCATCCCACCCGACAACTGTCGGATTCGTTTGTGCATGACCGACGTCAGGCCAACGACGTCCAGCACTCGCCGCACTTCGTCATGTCGTTCTCGCCGATCCGTGATCAGTTTCAAGACGGCGACGTAGTCGACGAAGTCGAATGCCGAGAACTGGCGATGAAAGCCCGGTTCCTGCGGAACGTATCCGAGCCGACGGCGGATCGTCTCGCGAGACGCAGCGGTCGAGGTTGAGCGTCCGAGAAGTTCGATCTCACCGCTTTCCGGTGCCAATACCGTTGCCATCATCCGCAGAAGCGTGGTCTTGCCGGCACCGTTCGGGCCGAGCAAACCCGCAACTCCGGTACCGATCGACAGACTCACATCGTCCACCGCCACCGTGCGTCCATAGCGTTTCGTGACGCCGTTCAGCCTCACACCCGTGATTGTCGTCGCTTCGCTCATCGTTGGCCTCCTGGCACGAGTATCAAGTCGAAACTGGTCCGTCGTATCGCAACGATCGCCAGCCCGATCGCACCGATGGCGGCAGCCCCGGTCTGTCCAGCCGACTGGAAGATCAACGAATTGCTGACGAAGTCGAGAGCGCGACCGGAGTCCATCAGGACGAGCACTGCCACCAACCAACCGGAGCCCACGATCACCCCAGCACGATTGGGCGGGGTCACCGTCGACAGCGCAAGTGTGATTGCGACCAAGGCGAACGATGGCAACACCCATCCAAGAGCGTCGAGGCGGCCGCCGGGAGCGAGGAACGAGGCGACCGTGAGCAGCGGCGCCGTGGTGGCGATCACGGCCAACGTGCGCAGCAGCGTCAGCCGGAGGCCGCTCATCGGCGCCGCGACGCCGATCTCGTAGGTCGGGTCCAGCATCGGCCCGAACGCCGTTGCCACGCCTGCGACCGGCAGTAGCGGCGCGACCACGAGCAAGAACCAGGTGCCGTCGCTGTCGATCCGGCCTGCCAGGACAGCGAACGTGGCCACCAACACCACGGCGGCCAACCATGCGAGCCGCAGAGCCGGCGTTGTCGCCAGCAACTTGGCGATGTCGTCCCGAACTCCGATCAAGCCAAGTACGCGCTCGGTCACCGAACGCGTGGGTCGATCGACCCGCTCGAGTATTCCGTCCCACATCGTTTGCTGGGTGGCGCCCCGGTCATCTGTAGCGATCGCGGTGGTAGCGAGTTCTGCGCGGCACTGCGCACAAACCATCAGGTGGGCCTCGATCGCAGCAGCAGCGGCGGCCGTGACCGACAGTTGGCAGTAGCCGATCAACATTCCTTCTTCGATGTGGGTCAGATTCACGCCAATGCTCCTCGAAGTTGGATGCGGGCCCGCATCATCCGTGTCTTGACCGTTCCCGAAGGAATTCCCAACAGGTGCGCCGCCTCCCGCGTCGTCAGCCCGTCGAGAACGGTGGCCTGAACGACAGCTCGCAATTCGACGGGCAGGCTGTCGATCGCGCCGGCGAGATCACCGTGGGCGACACCGAACAGCACCAGATCTTCCGCAGTCGTGAGTGTCGTCGTCTCCGACACATGGTTCGAGACCGGCGACCAACGAGAGCGATGACGCAAGACGCCGATCAATCGGCGGATTGCAATCCCCCAGATCCAAGCCGCTGGCTCGCCGGCTCCCGTCCATCGGCCGGAATCGCGCCACACTGCCACGAAGGTGTCTTGAACCGCCTCCGAGACGATGTCGAGATCTGAGCACCGATGACGAAGCCTCGCCGTCAGCCATGGCTGATGGCGAACGTACAACTCGCGCAGCGCGGCCCGGTCACCATCAGCGATGGCGGCAACCAGTTGCGCATCACTCGTTGTCGACGGATCAACACTCACGCCCACACAGTCGCGCAGCCACGGCACATCGGTTCACGATCGGTCGAGTTTCCTGCTCAGTCAACGTGGCGGGCCGGGATGGGCTTGCGATTCCAAGCCAGCGGGCTCACAATGCGCAGGTGCGTCGCGAGGCCGACATCCGGGTCGGCGGCGGCGTCGCCGAGGGGTTCGGGAACGTGGCCGACGCGTTCAGGGCGAACTTTCGGGATCGGGGCGAGGTCGGAGCGGCTGTCGCCGTGTCTCGTGACGGGCAGTTGGTGGTGGATCTGTGGGGCGGACGTCGGGATCCTGACCGAGGGCTTGCGTGGGAACGAGACACCGTGGTGCCGGTGTTCTCGACAACGAAGGGAATGTCAGCGGTGGCTATGGCCGTCGCTCATTCGCAGGGACTCTTCCAGCTGGACGATCCGGTGAGTGAGTATTGGCCCGAGTTCGCTCGACACGGCAAGGAGCGGATCACCGTGAGGCAACTGCTGGCACATCAGGCTGGCCTTGCGGTGATCGACAAGCGGCTGAACTTGGCAACCATCGCAGATTCAGCCGCGCTCGGAGAGATTCTCGCCGCACAAGCGCCTGCCTGGACTCCTGGCACAGCTCACGGATATCACGCCCAGACTCTCGGTTGGTACGAGAGCCAGTTGCTCCGGCGAATCGATCCTGCGGGCAGGTCGATCGGAGTCTTCTTCGCGGATGAGGTAGCGACGCCACTCGATGCTCAGTTCTTCATCGGGCTTCCAGATGATCTGTCGCTGGAGCGCCTCGCAGTCTTCGCTGGCGGCGGTCGAATGGCGGCTGCCCTCCATGCCCATCAGATGCCGAAGCGACTTCTGGCTGCGATGCTCAACCCTCGCAGTGCGACGGCCAGAGCGTTCATGAATCCCAAAGAGCTGGCGATGAACATGGCGAGCATCAATCGGGTGGATGTACTGAGGATGGAGTTTCCCTCGATGAACGGCGTGGGCGAAGTGCGCGCGATCGCCAAGGTCTATGGCTCACTTGCGACTGGCGGAGCTGAACTCGGTCTCACCCGCGCGACGCTCGATGAACTCGAATCTGACGTACCCGCTGGTTTCGACGTCATCTTTCGCCTCGACAGTGCGTTTGCGATGGGTTTCATGAAGCCGTTCCCGATCCTGCCGTTCGGCTTGTCGCACAGCGCCTACGGGCACACAGGTCTCGGTGGGTCGTTCGGTTTCGCCGATCCCGACGCCCGACTGGGCTACGGGTATGCCATGAACAGGGGCGGCTATTCGCTACCAACGGACCCTCGCGAAGTCGCCCTTCGCAACGCGGTGTATGCCAGCGTGTAGCCCCTGACGCAACGTGCCTCGGCAACGTATGACAACTGCACTTGACACATAGACAAGTGTGCTTTACATTATGTGACATGCCTGCCACCACAACCCAAAAGACTGCATTCGAGCGGAAACTGGACCGGGAGGCGTTTCGTGATGCCCTGCCCGCGGTGGTTGCGTTGATTGTGGCCCATGCGGTGATCAGCCAGGTGACCCTCGATGCCGACAAGCATTGGTGGCACGGGACGATTGCCCTGATTCCGACGCTCCCGCTGATCTGGTTGGGTTGGGCGCAATGGCGCAGCATCCAACGAGCCGACGAACTGCAACGGATGTCGCAATTGCAGGCACTCGCCATCGGCTTTGCGGTGTCGATGATCGTCGCGTCGGCCGGGGGTCTTTTGCTGGTTGCGAGCGTCGGCACTGGACCGATGTATCTGCAACTCACATTTGTGACCGGAATTTTGGCCTGGGCGGCTGCGCTTTTCGTGAAGCTGAGTCGATAGCAGGTGCGCAATCGACTGCGCGAGCTACGCGCCATCGAACGGTGGAGTCAAGCCGATCTTGCTGACCGACTCGACGTCTCCCGCCAGACGATGAATGCTCTCGAAACCGGTCGGTACGACCCCAGCCTGCCGTTGGCTTTCAAGATCGCCAGATTGTTTCAACTCGGCATCGACGAAATCTTCTTCCCCGACCCTGACCCTGACCCCGACCCCGACCCCGAGCCCGAGCCCGTAGGTGGCAGCGAGCCGGTCAGTTGACCCGGGGAGTGGGCTGCCAATTCGTGGCGAAAACCGCGCCCATGTTCTCGATCGTCGCCGTATCACGGTGGTTCGCGGGAACATGGGCGTGGTCTTCGGCGGCTGGTGAGTTGGAATTGGCGAATGAGGCCGAGGCCCCGTGGGCGCTGGCGGACGCTGTCAGCGAATGCTTCCATTGAGGCGGGGATGAATCACCGCAATGGGGCAATCGGCATGGTCCGCGATGGAGAGTGCTACGGATCCGAACAGCATCGTCAGGTACCCACTGCGGCCTCGCGAGCCGACAACGAGCAGGTCCGCGTGGTTGCTCACGTCGCTCAGAACGGTCGCAGGATCACCTTCAGCGACGTGACCACGGACTGTTTGTGCGCAGCGCTGCTTGCACGAAGCGACCGCGTTGTCCACGACGCATCGAGCGTCGGCGAATCGCAGATCGTTGTCTCGCACTGAACTGTTGGTTCCAGTTCGTCGCTGCCAGACGTTGACGATAGTGAGGTCTGCCAGGTGGCGGTTGGCCGCTTCGATCGCCCATTCCATTGCCGCCAGAGCTGCGCTCGAGCTGTCGAGTCCGACCACGATTCGGTCCATCCCTTGTCGAACACTCCCGCGGATGATCACGAGCGGACATGAACTGCGTCTTGCTCGAGTCCCCCTCACTGAGCGGTAGAGCCAATCTTGGCCAGACCCCGTCGTCGACGCGGTGACGATCAGGAGTTCGGCACCAATGGCTCTGTCCAGGAGGGCTGCGTGAGAATCGCTGGCTCCATTCGGGCAGGCCACGACATTCAGCGCGCACTGCCGGGCAGTCGCCTCCCTGCTGGCCCAACTGAGGGTTTTCGACGCTGACGCTGAATCGTCCACGCCAACGACGACTCGGCGCGACGGGAGACTCTCGTCGCCAACCCGCTCCGAAAGCGACTGCTCATCCACTCCTACCAGCGTCGCGATTCGTCACGTCCTTGGTTAGGGCCTTCGGACCTATTCGTTGCGCCGAACGGCACTACGGGTTCAGCGGAACGTCCCACGTTGCAACGGTGCCGCCACC
>JANOQU010000469.1:0-14476 GCA_031422355.1 Actinomycetes bacterium | reverse complement strand
CGCAGAGAGCGAGGCCGATCGACACGTAGATTCGACGCCGTCGCATTGCGGCCAGCCTATGACCGACCGGAACTCGTGTCAGCGCAGCGGTCTCAGAGCAGGCTCTTCATGACGGCACGGGTGTGCGCCACCTCGTCGGGGTTGCCGCCGAACTCGACTGCGCTGAAGTCAGTGACCCCGACTTCGGCCAACGCCATCACCCGATCCGCCACCTCGGCTTCGGTCCCGATGATCGCAATCTCCTCGGGCCCGGCTGCGCCCTCTCGGTCGAGCATGGCTCGATAGCTGGGCAGTTGGCCGTACACCTGAAAGATCGCGGCGGCCCTTGTTAGGGCAGCAGCCCGGTCCTGGGTGACGCAGACCGGCAATGCAGCGATGACTCGCGGCGTTGGCCGACCGGCCTCCTCAGCCGCCTTGGTGAGGGTCGGAACGGTGTGATCACGCAGGGTCGCCGGGCCGGTGCACCATGTGACGGTTCCATCGGCAAGCGCAGCGGTGACCCGCAACATCTGCTCGCCCAACGCGGCCACGAAGACACCCGGACGCGAGGATCCGGGAACAGAGATGCCAGCGTGGACCTTGAAGTCCTCTCCGACGAAGCCGACCGGGTTGCCCTCGACCAGCGGCATCAACACGCTGAGGTACTCACGCAGGTGACGGACTGGCTTGTCGTATGACATGCCGAGCATGTTCTCGATGACCACCTTGTGGCTGAGCCCGATGCCAAGCGCCAAGCGACCCCCCGCCGCAGCATTCACGGTCAGTGCTTGTTGAGCCAGCATCATTGGATGGCGGGGGTACGTCGGCACGACTCCGGTTCCCAGTTCGATCCGTGGAACTTCACGGCCGATCACCGCCAATGCAGTCAGAGCGTCATGGCCAAAGATTTGCGAGACCCAGAAGCCGGCGAAGCCATCGGCTTCGGCGGCCCTGGCCTCCGCGATCAACTGATCGAGTGTACCGTCATTGGTTGTTCCGCTGAAGATTCCGATGCGCATGCGCCGAACCGTAATCGGCCTGCCGATCGGTGTTGTCAGCGGAAACCGTTGTAGCGCTCAGCGGTGCTGCCGGTGCTGCGGTGGGCGTCCGGGCCGTGACGGCTGTCGGTGCCGTATCGCGGCGTGAGCGCGGCCAGCATTCCGAAGAAAACGAGTGCGAAGAGAACAGTCATATCATCACCTCCTGTGATTAAGATTGACTTCATTATCGCTGACCGCTATCCATAATGGAAATGCATATTCATGACTGAATCGATCACAAATCACGATTTACCGCTCGGAGTCGAGGTTCGTCACCTCGCTGCATTGGAGGCAATCGCACTGACCAGCTCGTTCTCGCAGGCCGCGACGTTGCTCGGCTACGCCCAGAGTGCGGTATCGCAACAGATCGCGACGCTGGAGCGCGCCGTTGGTCACAAGCTCGTCGAACGTCCAGGCGGCCCGCGACCCGTGTCGTTGACGGCCGCCGGAGAGGTGCTTTTGCGTCACGCTGCCCATATCACCGCTCGGCTCGGCGCGGCCAAGGCCGACCTCGACGCACTGGCGGCCGGTCATGCTGGATCATTGCGGATCGGCACCTTTCAATCAGCCAGCGCCCGCCTCTTGCCGCCGACGCTGAACCGTTTCCGCGAGGATTGGCCGCGAATCACCGTCGAACTCCGTAACGAGCAGATGTCGACGACGCTGGAGGATCTGGTCCGGGCCGGCCAACTGGATCTCGCCTTCACCGATTCTGGCGTGCAGAATCCTCCGCTTGCATCCACCACACTGATCCGCGACCAGTACGTCGTCATGCTGCATCCGGACAGCCCGTTGGCAACGTCGGATCACATTCGTCTGTCCGACCTGAAGGAGATGCACTTCATCTCCGGGTCAGCCGAGAACATGTGCGAAGCAAAGGTGTTCACCGCACTGGAACGCGCCGGAGCGACTCCGCAAACCGTCTTTCGAAGCGACGACAATCTCACCACGCAACGCCTCGTCGCATCAGGACTCGGCATCGCGATTGCTCCCCTGCTGGCCGTCGAACTCTTCGTCCCCGATGCAGCCGTTGCTGTCCTGCCGATCGTCGACGACACCCTCAGTTCGCGCACCATCAGCATTGTCTGGCACGAGGACCGCTATCGATCACGGGCTGCGGAGGCATTCGTCGAGACCGCCGTCACCGTCGCCGCTGGCATCGGGTTGCCAACGGTTCCGGTCGTGACGTCGAATCCCACCCCTGCGATGTACGTGTAGGCATTACCCAAGCCCATTGCAATTGTTCTGAACGTCTACGAACATGTGTTCGATGTCGACGGCGAGCATTCTCCATGCAGATCTCGACGCGTTCTACGCATCGGTCGAGCAGCGCGACAACCCCGCGCTACGGGGTCGTCCCGTCATCGTCGGGGGCGGGGTCGTGATGGCGGCGAGCTACGAAGCGAGAGCGTTCGGCGTCCGGGCAGCGATGGGCGGCGCTCAGGCGCGGCGGTTGTGTCCGCACGCGATCGTCGTCGAGCCCCGGATCGAGGCGTACGTCGAGGCAAGCCGGGCGGTCTTCGAGGTCTTCGAAGACACCACTCCGCTGGTTGAAGGGATCTCGATCGACGAAGCGTTCCTCGACGTCAGCGGTCTGCTCCGATTGTCCGGTACGCCAACCGAGATCGCAGTCCGCCTGCGTAGCGAGGTTCGTCGCAGGGTGAACTTGCCGATCACGGTCGGCGTAGCCCGCACGAAGTTCCTCGCAAAGGTCGCGAGCGGCGTCGGTAAACCCGACGGGTTGCTCGTCGTCGACCCCGACCACGAGTTGGAGTTCCTCCATCCCCTCCCGATCGAGCGGGTGTGGGGCGTCGGCCCGGTTACCGCTCGCACGCTCCGCGATCGGGGCATCACCACGGTGGGCGAAATTGCGCTGGTTCCAGAACCTGCACTGATTGCGATGCTCGGCCGGGCGTCGGGTCGACACGTCCACGCCCTCGCCTGCAACAGAGATCCGCGTTCCGTCACCACTGGTCGTCGCCGGCGATCGATCGGTTCGCAGCATGCGCTCGGGCGGTCGGAGCGATCGTTCGAAGAGATCGACACGTTGGTCGTCGGGATCGTTGATCGGGTGACGCGCCGAATGCGCAAGGGTGACCGCGTCGGTCGCACCGTCGTGCTCCGGCTGCGCTTCGACGACTTCACCCGCGCCACACGATCACACACCATGCAGCGGGCAACCGCCCAAACAGAGGAGGTGCTCGCCGCCGTCCGCTGGCTGCTCGAGTCCGCCCGACCGATGATCACCGAACGCGGGCTTACCCTGATCGGGCTGTCGATCACCAACCTCGATGGTGACGATGCAATCCAACTGTCCCTACCATTCGAACACGACGGACTGGCGCTGGACAGCGCTCTCGATCAGGTGCGCGCAAAGTTCGGCACGGCCTCCGTCACCCGCGCCGTCCTGCTCGGTCGCCGCGACAGCCCAACCGTCCCAATGCTTCCGGACTAAATTCCGGCTACGGCTCGAACTCGAAGCCGAGACGGGCCACGCGTGCGCCAGCGAGCACGATCGCCGCTGCGGCAGCATCTTGGACCGCGACCCCGACGGACTTGTACAGCGTCAATTGCACCGCCGATGTGCGGCCGCTCGCTGTGCCGTTGATGATCTCCCCAAGCTCGATCAAGTCGCCAGGATCGAGGAGGCCTTCGTCGATCGGTACGCGCAGGTCGTACGAGCCAGCGGGCGACGGGGCGAGAACGGACGCCCGCGACTCAACCACGACCAGCGCGTCGGCCGCCGTTTCCGAATCGATCTCTCGTCCGGCACTTTCGTACCCGACCGAGTTCACGTGCGTTCCAGGCGCGAGATCTGCCCGCCGGATCACGGGCTCTGCGGCGCCGCTCGTCAGGCACACGACGTCGGCGCCCGCGCATGCGGCCGATGCGTTGGCGGCGACGACGATCTCGACGTCGAGGACGCCGCGCAATTCGGCTGCAAGGGCGGCAGTGCGCGCCGGATCGCGGCCGGCGATCCGCATCTCGCGGAACGGCCGGACGCGCAGGACGGCGTGGGCGTGAGCGCGTGCCTGGACTCCCGTTCCTACGATCGCAAGCACAGTCGAATCGGATCGCGCGAGCAGATCGGTCGCAAGTGCGGAACCTGCGGCCGTGCGCGCGCTGGTGATCGAGGTGCCGTCGAGCAGTGCGATCGGCTGACCGTTCGCGGCGTCGAACACGATCACGATCGCCTGGTGCGTCGGCAATGCGGTGCCGGCGTTGTGCGGAAAGACACTCACAAGCTTGGCTGCGACGATGCCCGTCGCCGGCAGGTATGCCGGCATCGCCGCAACGAACCCATCCCGCTCTTCGACAGAGGCTGCAATGCGTGGCGGCATCGAAGCACGGCCCGCGCTGAGGTCGGCCATCGCGGATGAAAGCGCCAGTCGAAGCGCATCGGGATCGAGCAGCGATTCGGTCTCGGCTGCGGACAAGATGAGCACCCGGTCGATGGTACACAACCCGGCGGGGCAGTCCTTGGGTCTCGACTGCAGCGCAAGTTGGGCCTGTGAAGTTGGTGGAAAAGACACCCATGTTCCCGAAATTCCCCGTGACACGGGGAAGGTCGGGACCATGGGCGTGACTTTCGCCGCTGGTGGGACCGCGCCGCGAGTCCTACCGGCTACGCGAGGCTGACGAGTTCGAGCCAGTCAGGGCTGAAGAAGTCGACTTGGCCGTCGGGCATCAGCAGAACCTTGGTCGGCTTGATCTGCTCGACGAATTCGGTGTCGTGGCTGACGAAAACAATCGTGCCCTTCCAGGCACTGAGAGCGTCGGCGACGGCTTGGCGACTTGGCGGGTCGAGGTTGTTCGTGGGCTCATCCAGCAGCAATAAGTTGTTGCGGCCGACCATCAGCATCGCGAGCGCGAGCTTGGTCTTCTCGCCGCCACTGAGCGTGCCGCTCTCCTGAAACACTTTGCCGCCCATCAGGCCGAACATGCCCAGCATCCCGCGCAGTTGGGTCTCGGTGAGCGTGACCGTTGACGGAACCTCTGCACGAATGTTGTCGAGCAACGATTCATTAATTCGCAAGTTGTCGTGTTCCTGGGCGTAATAGCCGACCGACACATTGTGTCCGAAGCGGTAATCGCCCAGCGTTGCGTCGGTTTCACCAGCCAGGATCCGCAGCAGGCTGGTCTTGCCGGCACCGTTGAGGCCGAGTACCAACAGCCGCTCGCCGCGACCGATGTCGAATGTGACATCTTCGAAGACCGGCGCACCGGCTCCGTAGCCCTTGGAGAGTTGGGTCGCGGTGATCACGGTGGCACCCGACGACGGGGGCTCCGGGAATTTGACCTTCATCACCTTGTCGCCCTTGCCGACGTGGACACGTTCGGTCTCGAGCCTGGCGATCTGCTTCTCTTTGCTGTGGGCCATCGCGGCCTTGGTGGCCTTGGCTCCGAAGCGGTCGACCACCGACTGCAATCGAGCGATCTCCTTGGTCTGCAGCATTGCCTTGCGCGCCGTGCGTTCCTCGTCGGCGGCACGCGAGACCCGGTACTGGGAGTACGTGCCCTTGTATTCGACGAGATGGCCGACGTTGTCCTCTGCCGGCCGATCGAGATGCAGAACGCGAGTGATCGCTTCGTCGAGGAGGTCGAGATCGTGGCTGATGACCAGCATCGCGCCGCGGTACTTTCGCATGTAGTCAAGCAACCAGGTCTTGGCGTCGATGTCGAGGTGGTTGGTCGGCTCGTCGAGCAACAGCGCGTCGCTGCCTGCGAACAGGATCCGGGACAATTCGACCCGGCGTTTCTCGCCACCAGACAGCACGCTGACCGGAAGGTCCATCCGGTCAGCCTGAAGACCGAGACCGGCCGCAATCGAGCGGGCCTCGCTATCGGCGGCGTAACCCCCGGAGGAGGCGAATTCGTCCTGGGCCCTACTGAACCGAGCAACGTTGCGATCGCTGGTGTCTTCCTCCATCGCGATCCGCAGCTTCTCGATCCGGATCAACTGATCGTCGATACCCCGGCCGGACAGGACGTGGGTGATGGCCGTACGACCTTCCTGGCCGCCGACGATCTTGGGGTCCTGCGGCAGATATCCGAAGCCACCCTTTCGCAGGATCTTGCCGGCGATGGGTTCGTTCTCGCCGCCGAGCACCTTGAAAAAGCTGGTCTTGCCAGCTCCGTTGCGACCGACCAGGCCGACCTTGTCGCGGGGCATGATGGTGAAGGAGGCGTCGTCGACGACGAGCCGACCGCCGATCTCCACCGAAACACCCTGCACCTGAAGCATCTGTCCAGGGTGGCAGCACCGCGAGGGTTCCGCAACCCCATGTGACCGAGCCGGTACGGCCGCGCACAGGGTCTACGATTCAGATTCGTGGAGTCGACCGTGATCACTTCCGCCACCATGGCGACCGGACGCGATCGTCGGCAGGTGGCCGGTGCACTCGGATGCGGCTGCGCATTGGCCGCTGCAGCGGTTTACGTGGCCATCAACGACCCGTCGTCACCGGGGGTCCACCTGCCCGCATGCCCGCTCTATGCAACCACCGGATTGTGGTGCCCCGGTTGCGGGATGACCCGGGCCACCCACGCCCTGTTGCGCGGTGACATCGCGGCCGCATTCGGCTTCAATCTCTTCTTCCCGCTGTTCGTTGGCGGAATCGTCATTGCTTGGCTGGCATGGCTTCGCCGCAGCCTTGGCTGTTCCCCGATCTTCGCATTCAGCCGCTTACCGACGTGGCTTCCAGTCGCGGCCGGCACGGGCCTGATCGCGTTCGGCGTACTGCGAAACGTCCCCGGCTTCCAAGCCCTGGGGCCCTGAGGCTCAGGGGTTCGGCGACACCGTTGATGGTGGCGGGGTCGTGGCGGGGGCCGTGGTCACTGGCACAGTAACTGGCGGCACGGTGACTGGCGGTTGCGTCGTCACCGGGGCGGGGGTCGTCGCTGGGGCAGGCGTGGTGACCGGAGCTGGAGTCGTCACTGGAGCCGGCGTCGTCGGAGTTGCGGCAGTGGTGGTCGGCGCGCTCGCGGAAGTTGTCGCCGACGTGGCGGGAACGGTGGTGCCAGTCGGGGATGTGGAACCCGTCGCCGGCTTCGTGGTCGTGGACGTTGGGTTGGTGCCAGACCCAACGGTCGTCACGGTGGTCTTCACCGTCGTGGCTGTCGTCGTTGGTTTGGGCTTGGGCGTAGTGCTGTTCCCGGCCGGACCATTCGCGCTGCCTGCGGAATCATCGCGATAGTTGGTGCTCAGACATTTGCCGGGCTGCTTTGGTGCAGTCCCCATCGCGTAGGCGAGCTCGAAGCCAAGCCGATCGCGACCGGCGTCGGTCAGGTGAATTCCATCGACACCCGTCAGAGAAGGATCTTCGCTGACTGCCTCCCAGTCGATGACAGAGACATTCTCGAACAGCTCCGCTTCCTCACGGATGGTGTCGTTGACCTCGATTTGCTCGGGTCGGAAGAGTGCGGTCGTGATCAGAACAACAGGCCGCGGGTGCAACCGCAGCAGCAGCGAGTGCAGCGCGAGCTGGTAGACCCCACGGTCGTAGCCGTAGTTGTTGCCGAGGAACAGAACGGCCGCGTCCCATCCAGCGTCGAGACGCTTGTCGAGCACACGAGCTCCGAAGTCGATGAACCGTCCCGTCTCCGCGTCGACCTCGACTTCCCAACCGAGGGGCACGAGCGAGGCGCACGCTTCGCCACCGTAACGCTGCGAGATGGACGCAGTGAGCGAGTCGCCGATGATCAACAGGCGGTTGCCCGTGACTTGTTCACCAATCGGCTCGGAGAACTCCGTTGGCGCAATGACCGACGTGGTCGAGGCAAGAACAACCGTCTCCGCTGTCGATTCGACTGTGTCCGGCGCAGGTTCCTCGGTTGTCGCAACGCTGAACGAGCCTGGCAATTGGCCGACGTTTCCGACCGTGTCGACCGTGGTCGAGTCAGGCCCCGCGGCGCTCGCCGAGCACCCCGCGGCGACCGCGATGGCGACGACGAAGGCTCCGAGCTTCAACGGCGTCATTGTGAACGTCGCCAGCCTGAAGGTTCGTCGGGCTGCCATCACGGCCACCATTGTGCCAACGGATTGGCGCGATGCAAGTCAGCACTCGTCGTGGAGTGGGTGAACTCTCGATCGCAGCAATGTGAACGGATGGGTCAGTTGCGCACTTTGAGTGCGTCGCGGATCTCGGTCAGCAGTTCGATCTCCGTCGGTCCGGCCTCGGCTTCTTCGACCGCGTCCTGGCGAGCCTTGAGCTTGTTGTAGGCCTTGATGATCACGAACAACACCAGGCCGGTCAGAATCAGGCTGATCAAAGAGTTGATGAACGTGCCGATTTTCAACACGCTGTCGACGTCGGTGGTGACGCCGGTGACCGGATCTGTCACTTTGCCGACGTTCTTGCGAAGTGTGATCGTCACGTCGTCGAAGTCCGGCTTACCGAAGATCGCCGCCACGACCTGCATCATGATGCCGTCGGTGAAGGCCTTGATCACCACCCCGATTGCACCGGCAAGGATGACTGCCACGGCCAACTCGATCATGTTCCCAGAAGCGATGAACTCCTTGAACTCCTTGATCATGCTCTTCTTTTCCGACACCGACTTCTCCGCCATGAGTATTCCCCTTCAGACAGGATCGAGCGCTGCGAGGCAGGGTTCAATCTGGATTCGGGAATCATTGAAGCATGCTCCAGCAACAAGATCATTGATTCCCCGCGAAATCAATGAATTCGGGGTCCTCCCGTTGTCGAACGTCCTGCACCAGAGACCCTTCGGAATCGACGTGACGCCTGGACGAACGCTGCCATCCAACCTGGCAACGACACGGATCTCACCGAGGTCGTTGAACACCCTGACCTGATCACCATCGGCGATGCCTCGCTCGCCGGCATCGGTCGGGTGGATCGAGATTGCGGCCTCCGGCGGATCGAATTCGGCGAACATCGTGTTGATCGTCCGATTGCTCGACGGCGTCAGCATCGCGAGTCCGTCACTGGCTGGCGCGACGTACCCAGGCAATGGCAGTTCGCTGGTCTCGGTGTAGAGCCTGGCCCGCTTCGAACCGTCGGCGAAGCTGGGATACACGTCGATGAACTGGACCGTCGTGCCTGGATCACGAAGTCTCGGTCTCGAGTCGGTTCTTCCGTCGGTTCGAACCCGCTCGATCAGCCGAACAGGATCAGGATCGAACTCGCCCGCCGGCAGACCGAGGCGCGCAGCAAGCAGGGCCGCAACCTCGTCGTTGGTCATACTCTCCCCGACTCGGCCGATCACCGGCTTGATCTGTTGAAGGCTGAACGTGCCGTACGCGCTGGCCAGGTCGGCGGCTTCGAATTGCGTTGTCGCCGGCAGGACGACGTCGGCACGAACCGCGGTGTCGGTCAAAACCTGGTCGTGAACGACGGTGAACAGATCGGCGCGTTCCATGCCGGCCATGAACTCACCCTGGTCCATCGCTGTGGCGACCGGATTCGCGCCCTGGACGAAGAGTACCTTCGTCTGCGGCCACGGTTCGGCGGCACGGTGTGGCCCCGCTCCGACGTCGTGTCCGAGCAGCGCAAGACCGACATCGTTCATGCTCAGCGTCGGCCTCGAACCGCGGACGACATCTTCAGGCCACAAACCATCCGGATCGACCGGCGCCGCGCCCGATGTCGACTTGATGATGCCGCTTCCGCGAACGCCGAAGTGGCCAGTCGCTGCCCACATCGACAGCACCGCGACACATGCGGAGCCACCGTTTCGGTTCCGTTCTAGCCCCCAACCGATGCGAAGCATCGCCGGCGAGTTCGCCGCGAGCATCGTCGCGAACGTCTCGATCTGGGCGCCATCGATTCCACACTCGACGGCAGCGCGCTCCACCGTCCATTCCTCCGCCGCAGCGAGGAATCGATCTGCCCCGTCGGTGCTGTCGCGCAGGAACCCGATGTCAACCGTCGCGTTCTGGCCCAGCAGCCGAGTCACCGCATACGCAAGAACGACGTCGGTGCCCGGACGAATGGCGAGATGGAGATCGGCGCGAGCCGCCACCCCGGTCCGACGTGGGTCGACGACGATCACTTTTGCACCGTTGCCCTTGACGGCCTTCGTGATCAGTGGAACGAGGTGGGTGTTCGACGCGTTCGGGTTCGCTCCCCACACGACCACCAGCTTGGAGTACTGGAGATCGAACGGATCAGCGCTGAGCATGCCGCCATAAACCTGCCTCCAGGCAGCAGAAGCGGTCGCGGCGCAAATGGTGTGTTCGACCTCCGGACAACCGAGGCGCTCGAACAACATCGGGGTCAGGCCGTCTGAGGCAAGGATGCCGGCCGACGAACTGTAGAGATACGGCACGACGGCGCGAACACCGTCGGTGTCGATCGCCGCACGGATCCGGTCGGCGATCAGTCCGATCGCTTCATCCCATGACGCAGAGCGAAACTGGCCGCTGCCTTTCGGGCCGGTTGCAATCAACGGAGTCAGTACCCTTTCGGGCGCATACACCCGGCGGGCCTGATGCTTGACCTTCTTGCAGATATAGCCCTGCGTGAACGGATTCGCATCGGGGCCGGTGTCAGCGTCGATGGCCACAATCCGACCATCCTCGACGGTGACGGCGAGCGAACACCCGTCGGGACAGTCGAGCGGGCAGGCAGTGGTGAGCACTTCACGCATGGACCCAGTCTTGCCCATCATGATCACCTGCTTGTCGGGATTTGCGGAACTACCGTGTCGGCGTGGATACCCCGTCCCCCGATGCCCGCGAAGATCCGGATGCTCGTGAAACGCGGGGCATCGACGATCTGCTGCTCGACCGGATCGATGCACTTCGAGTTCTGCGGGCCCCGACGCCCGAGGCCAGAGGTGCGTTGCTCGAACAGCTTGGCGGCCCGGGTCAAGCCGAGCAGGACATCGTGTCCGAGTTGTCCAAGGTGCGGCCCCTGTGGCGACCGGACCGCTTCGAGGAAGCCCACCGGATGGCAATGCGGTCGATCGAGGTACTCGACCGCAACGGTGCCCGGCCGTCCAAGATGCCCCCGATCGGTCCGCTCAAACCAATCGCGGAATGGATGGTGCAACTGATCACCCAGTGGATCGTGAAGAACCACCAAAACACCATCATCACTCGGATCCGCAAGTTGTACGAACGTCGCGAAGCGAATTGTGTCTGGGGAAGCGACGAGCACCACATGCTGCGACGAGCGCGAATCAACGCCGTCCAGGTCGAAAAAGGCTTCAAGGCTGAGACGTTGGGATTGCCGACGTTTCTGCTCGGTGGTGCATTCCTGACCACGATCGCTTCGGGCTTCCAGAGCGTCGTTCGAAGCGCGCTCAATTCCGGAGTCGGCACCATCGTGTTCGGGGCAATCCTGGCCATCGTTCTCGCGGCGGTGGCATGGGCCGCGTTGTACGGTGCCGGTGTTTCACGACGGCGCATCCGGCTCTCGACCGATCAGCCCTTGAAGGCGTTGTGGGAGACCATCGGCGCCGCCGGGAAGCCACCGCGTGATGCAAGCTTCGACTTCGCGATCTATGCGATCGTGCTGACGGTGCTGGCGTGGATCATCATGCCGTTCGCGATCTGGTTCGTGTTCAACCGTGTCACCGACGACGACACCGTGATCATCGATACCACGACCACCACGATCGGGGCGATGTTCGGCTTCCTCAACCGCTGACCCCGCTGAGCGCACCTTGATCCCCAGGATCGGGGTGCTCACCGTCGTGGTGATCGCTCTCGAGGTCTTCGAATCGGTCGATCGCCCGAAGGGCCGGGAACGCGACCGAGAACAGCACGACGACTCCTATGGTCGCGATACCGCCACCGGCGACGGCGGGCACGAGACCGAAGTGTTGGGCTGCCATACCACTCTCGAACGCTCCGAGTTCGTTGGAGGCGCCGATGAAGACGTTCTCGACGGCGAGGACGCGGCCTCGCTTCTCGTCCGGGGTCACGAGAGGAACGAGGGAACTGCGCACGAACACACTGACCATGTCGGCACCCGACAGCACCATCAGGGCGACGAAGGCGACAAGATAGTTGGTCGTCAAACCAAGTACCACGGTCCCGGCGCCGAACACCGCCACGACGAACAGCAGAACCTTGCCCACCCTCCGCCGGAGTGGTCGTACCGCGAGCACGAGACCCATTGCGCCCGCGCCAATTCCGGGCGCCGCCCTCAGCCAGCCGTAGGCCACATCGCCGACCTGTAGCCGATCTTCGGCGATCGCCGGAAGGAGAGCAACCGCGCCACCGAAGAGCACGGCAAACAGATCGAGCGAGATGATGCCGAACAGGATCGGCGTGCGCCGGATGAATCGCAAGCCTTCCATCGCAGAGCGCAGCGTCGGTCGCTCATCGGGGTCCGGCGGCTTTGGCTGGCGACGAAAGCGAACCGTGAGCAGGGTGACGAGGCCGAGCAGAATCATCGCAGCGGCCACGCCGTAGCCGGCCGAAGGAGCAATGATGTACAACCCGCCTGAGACGGCAGCACCGATGATCGACGAGGAAAAACCAACCACGTTGGTCAGCGCGATCGCTCTCGACACGCCGTTGTCGAGCGCAATCATCGGAGGCATCGAGCGGATCGCCGGCGCATTGAACGATCTGCAGGCTCCGAACAGACCAGCGATGATGAAGAACGGCCATACTGCGGTTGGGTCAGACGCCGAGTACACGGCGAGCGCGACGACACAGAGCACCTCGCCCATCATCGCCAACGCAGCCACCTTGCGACGATCGAAGTGATCAGCAACGGAACCGGTGATGAACACCAGGAACGGCGCCGGCGCGAACTCGGCCAGCCCGAGCCAGGCGAGGTCGCTCTCTCGTCCGGTGATGTCGAACACTTCTTTACCGAGGACCGCGAGTTGAAGGGCGATGCCGGTGTAGATCAGCGCGCTCGAAATCAGGAACCGGCGAATGTCGCGATCAGCGATCGTCTGCTTACCCGTTGGCACCAATGCATCGGTCGCGTCGTCGCTCACTTGAGTCGACTCTACCGATCGTCCCCGTTCGGACCTTCACTGGTTTCGTGCTACACAGACATCCGTGACCTCTCTTGCCGATGACACCAGATGGATGGACGCGACCGATCAGGCCGCACTCGTAGCGAGAGGCGAGGCTACGCCAGCCGAATTGCTCGACGCTGCCATCGAACGGATCGAAAGGATCAATCCGGCGATCAACGCGGTCACGATCAGTTGGTTCGATCATGCCCGCGAAACTGCGGCGCGGTCAGACCTTCCCGCAGGCAAGTTCCGCGGCGTGCCGTTCCTCCTCAAGGATCTCTACGCCAGTTATGCCGGTCAGCGACTCAGCAATGGCAACGTTGCGCTGAAGAACGCCGGCCTACTCGCGGATGCCGATACCACGTTGGTGTCGCGCTACCGCGCTGCTGGTCTTGTCATCGCCGGACGAACGAACAGCCCCGAACTCGGCAGTGTGCCGGTCACCGAGCCGCTTGCGTGGGGACCGACCCGCAATCCGTGGAACACGGATCGAACGCCCGGCGGTTCGAGCGGTGGTGCGGCCGCGGCGGTCGCATCTGGGATGGTGCCGTTCGCCCACGCCAGCGACGGTGGCGGATCGATCCGGATCCCGGCATCGTGCTGCGGCCTGGTTGGCCTGAAGCCGAGCCAGGGGCGGATCACACTCGGACCAGTGCGCGATGAAAGCGGCCTCGGGGTCGAGCATTGCGTCAGCCGCACCGTGCGCGACACCGCCGCCCTGCTGGACGCAACCTGCGGGCCGGGCATCGGTGACACGGTCATCGCCCCAGCGCCTTCACGCCCGTACGTCGAGGAGTTGGGGGTCGATCCCGGCCGATTGCGAATCGGAGTCCTCGACCATCACCCCTACGGCAATCCGATCGACGCCGAATGCACCATGGCTGCCCGCCACGCGGCGACGCTGCTGGAGTCGCTTGGCCACCATGTCGAGAATGCATGGCCGACGGCACTCGGCGACGCTTCCTTCAGCGCCCAGTTCGGCGCGCTCTGGAGCACCAACATGGGCGTTGCCCTGCGCCGATTCCAAGACCTGATCGGGCGACCGTTGACAGCGGACGAATTCGAGCCGATGAACCGAGCCCAGGCGGACTTCGCGACGAACTTCACATCGGTCGAATACGCCCTCGCGCTCTCAGCCGTCGCTCAGTTCCGCCGGGCTGTGCAGGCGTGGTGGGCAGACGGCTGGGACCTACTGCTGACGCCGACGCTCGGCCAGGTGCCGATCGAGATCGGCACGATCAGGAACAATCCCGAGAACCCGATGGAGGCAATGGTCAAGGCGGGCCAGTTCGTGCCGTTCACACCAGCGTTCAACACCACTGGTCAACCTGCGATCAGTTTGCCGATGCACTGGAGCGATGACGGGCTGCCGGTGGGCGTGCAACTGGTCGCGGCATATGGCCGTGAAGATGTCCTGATCCGGATTGCGAGCCAGTTGGAAACCGCTCAACCCTGGTCCCATCGCACCCCGACCATCTAGCGAGCGGTCCAGCCACCGTCGACGA
>JANOQU010000468.1:0-4427 GCA_031422355.1 Actinomycetes bacterium | reverse complement strand
TGCGGCCAAGTCGGTGATCCACTCTGCACACGACTCGATCGTGTGTCGAGTGCGCGCATCGGTGAGGTCGATGCGCAGCAGCATCTTGCCCCCGTCGAGGTTCTGCTCAACGATGGACTCGACCGTGTGCCCTGTGAGTTGGTCGTTGAGTTCCCACGCCGACGCTGCAAGACCACCCCTGTTTAGAGACCCGAACACAACCTTGCCGTCGAGCGCGCCGAGGAGGGCAAGGTCATCGAGGATGTCGGGTGTCGCCATGACCCCGTCGACTCCGTCGTCGGCGAGAGCGACCATCGTGCGCTCGAGGACGTCGCGGCGGTTCGCCATCACGAATGGCTGATCCGAAACCCCGACCATGCCGCGCGCCGGATGATCGATCGCAATGATGAAGGTCGTTCCGTCGTCGGCAAGCATCGGCCGCGGGGTTCGCGCGGCGAGTGCTGCGCCGATCGCCTCGGGTTGGGTCGCCCGGATGTCGAGGAGGTCGCCCCATCGGGCGTCGGAAATGATCGTCATGTCAACCCACACATCATGCGGCGGTCCGTTCCGGCACGATGCCGGTCTCCATGAGTTGGTCGATCTCGGCAGCGGTCGGCATGTCGTCGGAACACATCAGCCTGCCGGCCACGATTGCCCCGGCAGCGTTCGCTCGAGACACGATCTCGATCGGGTGCCAGTCGGCGAGCAAGCCGTGACAGAGCGATCCGCCGAATGCGTCGCCTGCCCCGAGTCCGCACACCACGTTGACCCGAATCGGCTCGACGATCGAGCGGGATTCAGCGGTTGCGACGAGCACGCCGTCAGCACCCAGTTTCACGATCGCGAGCGACACGCCACGCTCCAGCAACCGATCGGCGGCTTCGTCGGGAATCCGAGTACCCACTGCGACCTCGCACTCGTCGCGATTGCCGACCGCAACCGTGCACATCTCGATCGATGGCGAGATGAACTCTGTCGCCTGCTCGTGCGATTCCCAGAACATCGGCCGATAGTCGAGATCGATCACCGTATGAGCCGAACGGGCTCGAAGCCGCAGTGCCTCCATCGCGGCCGACCTGCCTGGCTCCTCGGAAAACATCGAGGCCGACGTCCAATACACCGGCACCGACCTGATGGCTTCGATTGGAAGATCGTCGATTGAGACGTTCATCTCGGGTCCGCGAGGTTGACGGTAGAAGTAGATGGATGGATCCTCAGGAGGCATCAGTTCGCAGAAGACAACCGGCGTGAGCAGTTCGGGGTCAGTCGTGATGAACGCATCGTGCACCCCGAACCGACGCAGACCTTGGCGGATGTACGCGCCGAACGGGTCGTTGCCAACCCGGTTGATCAGCGCTGCTCGTCGGCCCAGCCGTGCAGCCGCGACCGCGACGTTGGTGGGGCTACCTCCGATCGACTTGCGAAACGTATGGACGTCGGCGAGCGCTACGTTGTGCTGCTCTGGATAGAGATCGACTGAGGATCGTCCAAACGTGAGAACCTCAAGCGCACTCAGATCAAAGGGAGCGGTCACGGCTGCGAGGTCGGGCCATCCGGCGACGATGCGCCGCTGGCCTCGAGTTCGTGCGCGAGAGCTTCGAGTTCGGCTCCACCAGCCATCAGACGCGTGAGGTCGTCGACCGTGATCTCGTTCTTTGCGAATGACCCCATCGAATGACCGCGATTGAGAATCAGGAAGCGATTGCCGACCGGGTACGCATGCCGAGGGTTGTGGGTGATGAAGATCACCGCCAGCCCGTTGTTGCGGGCTTCGACGATACGCCTGAGCACCACGCCGGACTGCTTCACTCCGAGCGCGGATGTTGGCTCATCGAGGATGAGCACCTTGGCACCGAAATAGCCGGCGCGCGCGATGGCTACCGATTGGCGTTCGCCACCCGACAGCGTTCCGACTGGCTGCTCGGTATCACGGATGTCGATACCCATCTTGGTCAACTCGTCCTTGGTGATCTGCTTCGCCTTCGCCGTGTCGATGGATTTGAACGGGCCAAATCCCTTCGTGGGCTCCGAGCCGAGGAAGAAGTTCCGCCACACCGACATCAACGGGACCATCGCAAGGTCCTGGTACACGGTGGCGATCCCATGATCGAGTGCCTGACGTGGCGATTCGAAGGTCACCTCTTTGCCAGCCATCCGGATTGTTCCCTCGGTCGGTTGGTGAACACCGGCGAGAATCTTGATGAACGTCGACTTGCCCGCACCGTTATCGCCGAGCACGCACGTGACTTCGCCGGCGGTGACCGATGTGCTCACGCCGGATAGAGCGATGATGTTGCCGTAGTACTTCGAGATGTTGTCGAGTTCGAGGAGTGCGGGCTCAGACATCGGAATCCTCCATTGATCGCTGGTTGCATGACCGATTCATCGCCGAACCGCCCCGGCCTTGGTGCGGAGATACCGATTCGACACGACGGCCAGGAGCAGGATCATCCCGATGATGAGGAAGCGCCAGTCGGTGTTCCACCGGGCACTCGAGATTCCGATCAGCGGCATCGACATGATGCAGGCACCGATCGCGCCGCCGAACGCTGATCCATAGCCACCGGTCAGCACCGTTCCGCCGACGACGGCAGCGATGATGAAGAGGAACTCTTGACCGTCACCTGCATTGGCCTGGATCGAGAAGATTCGGAACGCTACGAGAAGTCCAACGAACCAGGCGGCGAACGCAACGAGCATGAACAGTTGTGTCTTGGTGCGTGCGGCTGGCACGCCGACCTGGCGAGCGGCCTCCTTGTTACCGCCAACTGCGAATGTCCAACTCCCGAAACGTGTCCGAGCCAGCACCCACATCATTGCTGCAGTGAATAATGCGAACCAGAACAGTCTGATCGACGTTTTCGCCGGCGGCACTCCGGCCAGCAGTTCGGTCTTGGTGATGAAGAACATGCGTACCGCCAGGCCGAGCAGCATGCTCAAGATTCCAGCGGCCAACATCCGGTTACCGAGTCGATCGGCTGGTCCCGCCGCAACTCGCCGCTCGGTGAACCGCGACGCCACCACTCCCCACGTGAAGATCAAGGTGGCGAGGAAGAGCACGAGGGGGAACAAACCCGCCCTGAATTTCGAGGTCGTCGAGTCGATGTAGATCGTGGCCGCGACCACAGCGATGCCGAGCGCCAGGGCCGATGTGGCAATGAATTTTGTCGCCGCATTCACGCTCAACGCAGCCTGGGAGGCCACCGCCAGCAATGAGATGCCGGCGATACCGAACGCCATCGCAAGCATGACGCGCACACCTTGGGTTGTGAATGGGAACGCGATGTTGTTGGTCGAAGCCGAATCCATGACCGTCGCGACGACACAGGCCAGCACCACGAGAACCAAGCCCAGACCGATCCGTCGTTTCAACGCCGAGTCCAAGGCCACGGAGCCTCGGTCACCGATCGGCTCGTAACGCCACGTGGCCCATCCGTGTAGGCCGACGATGACGCAGAGCATCATCACAACCGCGATCGCGACGTTCGCGCCCGTGCCATCGGTGACGTGGAGCCCGATGGCGGCGGCGATTCCGAGAGCAAGGCTGACGAGGAACTGGATGAGACCGGTCGCTTTCAAGTCCGCACGCCGCCTGAACCAGAGCTCACTGATCGCGAGGGTCACGACGAGGACCCCGAGTGCCATGAATGCGATGTACCAAAAGTCGCGCTGAGCGAACTCGTGCTTGTTGCGCTCCCATTCGGCGGCGAAGACCGGCCGGAAGAAGTTGAAGTCCGATGCGTCGTCGGTGCGACCGATCTGAATCTGGTCGACGAACCGCTTCGCCAGGCCGAGCTTGAGTCCGATCAACGCGAAGAACGTGCCGAGCGTGATGATGAAACTCGGTTGCCCGGTTCGCTCGACCATCCATCCGTTGAGGTAGCCAATCCCCAGGGCAACCGCGAGTGACAGCGGAATCGCAAGTGCGAGCGGAAACCCACGACCTCCGAGCTCGCCGGTCTCTTTGACCAAGTAGATGATCAGCATTCCCATTGCGCCCGTCATGGCGCCAGATGACAGGTCGAACTCGCCACCGATCATCAGCATCGAGACGGCGACGGCCATGATGCCGAGCGTCGCCGCGGTGTCGAGCCAGCCGAATGTCTGGCCAACTGTCCCGAAAGTCTCCGAGACAGCCCAGAAGAAGGTCCAGATCCCGATGGCGCCAATGATTGCGCCGACTTCGGGTCGCATGAAGAGCCGCTGGAACACGGAGCGATAAGCGAGGCGCTCGTCGGCATCGGGTGCTGCAGCAGGTGCGGTGGCCCCCCGGTTCGCGCCGACCACATCGGCACCAGCCGGATCGCGCACGTCAGATTCGTCCATTGTCGTCACATTTCCCCCATCGAAGTGATCCCCATCACAAGCCGGTGGGGGGGGGGCGGGGGGGGGGGGGTGGAGCCCCCGGGGGGTTGTTTTGTTTTTGGGTGGGCAGGTGGGCGGGGGGG